>JALYYT010000177.1 GCA_030946285.1 Gemmatimonadota bacterium | reverse complement strand
TCACCGCGATCGACCGCGACACGGACGCGATCACCGAGGCGGGCGGCCGCCTGCGAGATTTCGCCGCGATTGGAAGGTTCCGCGCGGTTCGTGGTGACTTCACCCGCATGGAAGAGATTCCCGAGCTGGGCGGCGCGTTCTTCGACGGCATTCTTGCGGACCTGGGTGTTTCTTCCGCGCAGATAGATACCGACGCGCGCGGCTTTTCGTTCAGGCCTGGCGTTCCGCTCGACATGCGCATGTCGGGGTCGGGACAATCCGCCGCGGAACTGCTGAACACAGCGTCGCAGGAAGAACTTGCCACGATCTTCAGGGACTATGGAGATGAGCCTCGCGCAAGGAGGCTGGCCGGCGAGGTTGTGCGCCGTCGCGAAACGCGCGACTTCGTCAGCGCCGATGACTTGGTCGGCGCTATACGCGGCGCGTTCGGCGCGACCTCTGGTCCCCCGGACTTCGCTCGCCTGTTCCAGGCGGTTCGGATCGCGGTCAACGACGAGCTCGCGGGGCTCGAGCGCGCGCTTCCGGACTTGCGAGACATGCTCGCTCCCGGCGGCGTCGTCGCGATCATTTCGTATCACTCCGGCGAGGACCGGCTCGTGAAGCACGCAATGCGCGACTGGAGCACTGCGTGTCACTGTCCGCCGCGACAGCCGGTGTGCACGTGCGGCGGCGTAGCGCGTGGCGCGCTGCTCAGCCGCAAGTCGATACAGGCCGGTGCGGACGAGATTGCGCACAATTCGCGCGCCAGAAGCGCTCGGCTCAGGGCGTGGAGGAAGGCGGCTTGAGTGCGAAGAGCGCGGGTGAATCCAGAAAGCGATCGCCCGCAAAACGGAGGTCAAGGAAGTTTCGTGGCCGCTCGATCATGGCCGCGTTACTCATCGGCTTCGTGGTCGTCGCTTCCGCTGTGATCTGGCGACGCAGTTACGGCATTACACAGGCGAGGCAAATCGCCGATCTCGACCGGAAAATCGTGCAGCTGGAGGCTGAGAGACAGCGACTATCAGCGTTGATCCGGGACGAGTCGAGTCGTACGCAACTGGGGCCGGTAGTTCAGCAGTTGGGGATGCGCGTTCCCGATGACCGTCAGGTCCGCGCGGTGATCCGGTAGTCGATGGCGGCGAAGAATCCCAGCAGGCTACTCATCGTGCAGGCGTCGCTGCTTCTGTTCGCGCTTGCACTGATCGGCAAGTCAGGCTACGAGCAGTTGTACCGGCACGACTACTGGTACAAGCTGGGCCAGCGTCAGCACTACGCGTCGTCCGGCCTTCCTGCACCGCGCGGACTGATCCTCGATGCCACCGGGCATACGCTGGTCGAGAGTCGGGAGATGGTTCGCATCAGCGTGGCGCCGCGCCAGGTCGCCAACAGGGCCGGCCTCGCGAGAGATCTGCGGCTTGCCAGCATTGATCCGCGTTTTGTCGCGATGTCGCTGGACACGATCCGGAAATGGGTGGACATTCCGGGCGACTACCTTCCGACCGATGTCGCTGCCACAGGCGCGCTCAAGGGTGTGTACTCGCGACCGGTAATGGACCGTGTGTATGCAACATCGGGTGGAATTCGCCGGATCGTTGGACGAGTTGGTCCTGACGGAAAGGCGATGGACGGTATCGAACTGTCGCTGGATTCGCTGCTCACGGGTGATACCGCGACGGTTCGAGTAGCACGCGACAAATCCGGACGTCCGCTCGCGGCGCCTGTGGGCTCGGAGGATCCGACGCCGGGCAACACAGTCGTGCTCACGATCAATCGCGAGCTCCAGGAGATCTGTGACCGCGCTCTCGCAGTGGCGGTCGACAGCCTTCACGCGGACGGCGGCGACATCGTTGTAATGAATCCGATGAACGGCGACATACTGGCGATGGCGAGCAATCGTACCGATCCCGCAGCAGTCGCGAATACTGCGGTAACGGAGCCGTACGAGCCCGGTTCCACCATGAAGCCGTTCGTTGCGGCCCGATTGCTCGGTCTTGGTCGCGCGACACCAGGCGCGACGATCGACACATACGGCGGGCGCTATACCATCAACGGGCGCACGATCACGGACGCCGATGAGCACGCGGTGGTTCTGACGCTGAGTGACGTGATCAAGCATTCGAGTAACGTCGGGATCGTTCGCTTCGCGGACCGGATGACCGTCCGCGAAAAGTTCGAGCTGCTCCGCGACATGGGTTTCGGCATGCCGACCGCCGTGTCGCTTCCCGCGGAATCGCAGGGGCTCGTGCGCGATCCGACCCGATGGACGGCACAGTCCGCCGCTTCGGTGGTGATGGGTTACGAGGTTTCCGTGACGCCGCTGCAGATGGTGACGGCGTACAGTGCCATCGCCAACGGCGGCGAGCTTCTCACTCCGCACATAGTGAAGGAAATACGCTCGCCCGATGGCACGATCCGGTATGAAGCCGAGCGACGCGTCGTGCGAAGAGTGATGAGTCCGGAGGTCGCGGCGGAAGTGCGCACGATGCTGCGTGATGTCGTCGCTGGCGGAACGTCGACCAAGGCCGATCTGGCAACGCTCGATGTCGCCGGGAAGAGCGGCACGGCCCTGCGCAACGCGCACGGCCGGTACATCGCGGGATCGTACACGGCTTCCTTCGTGGGTCTGTTCCCGGATGACAAGCCGCAGTTCGTGATACTTGTGAAGCTGGACAATCCGCAGATGGGCTTCTACGGCGGCATCGTTGCGGGCGGGGTCACGAACGTCGTTCTTCGGGCCGCCCTCGCTGCGCGCGACGCAGCACTCAATCGCGGTGAGCTGGAAGCGTCGGTGCATGCCCCCCGCCCGGACACGACGGAAGCCGGAAGGGTGGCAGAGAAGACGCGCGAAAACACGGAGCGGCGCGCTGATAGTGCAGCCATCGCGGAATCATTACGCGTCACGTCGCGGGTGCGGCCGGCTGACTCCGAAAGTCGTTCGGGCGCATCGTACGTCGTATCCCTTCCGGCTGTGCCGCGGCCGGTTCCTCCCGTCGTCTCGCTGCGTGCGGTGCCCGACGTTTCGGGGCTCCCGCTTCGCTCCGCAGTGCGCGCTCTGCACTCCGCGGGTCTCCGCGTCGAGCTGGTACCGGGTGTGGCGTACAGCTTGCTGCCTGCAGCAGGAACCATGATCGAGCCTGGCCGTGTCGTGAAGCTCGGCATCAAACAATGAACTACGTGGAATTCGCGATGCCTAGCATCGATC
>JALYYT010000167.1 GCA_030946285.1 Gemmatimonadota bacterium | reverse complement strand
GGCCGCGGCGACGGGAAACCGTTGGTAGCCGGGAAATAGGCTGGCCGCTCCTGGATCGTGGCCGCGAGCGAGCGCCAATGGAAGAGCCCCATTCCGGTTGCGAACATTCTGATCGTAATGAGCAGGGAGTACACGCGGGCAAGCGGGCGTCGAAGTGGACGTCCACGACGCTGCCGCGCACCGAGACCACCGTGCCGCGATTCGGTGCCGTGGCCGCGTCAGCCACGCGAGCTGCTCCCGGGCGGCGCCTGCTGCTGCGGTGTGCGGTACAGGAATCCCAGGTCACCACTGAGGACAAAGACGCCCAGCGCGATGGCCATCAGCACGGCGCCCACCCACACGCGCCAGTCCCGGTGGGCGCGCGTCCAGTAGGGTCCGTGCGCCGGATGCATACCGCCACCATCCCGCGCGTGCTCCTTGTGCGCTGGAGTTTCCTTGTTCATGTGAGCACCGGAACGAGGCGGTCCGCGTCACGTTCCACATCCGCGTCAGACGCCACACGCGTGGTCCATTTCCAGTGCCGGATCTCCGGCATGTCCTGGCCGTGCGCGTTGATGTACTGCTTGTGCTCGATCAGCTTGTCCTTGATCATCTGCTTCAGGTAGGCGCCCTTTGCCCCGAGGTCCGGGATCCGATCGACGACGTCCTGCACGAGATGGAAGCGATCGAGGTCGTTCTGCACTCGCATATCGAACGGGGTAGTAATCGTGCCCTCTTCCTTGTAGCCACGCACGTGCAGCTTGTGGTTCGTGCGCCGATAGGTGAGGCGATGGACCAGCCACGGATAGCCATGGAAGCCGAACACGATGTGTTTATCCGTCGTGAACAGCGAGTCGTAATCGGCATCGCTCAGCCCGTGCGGATGCTCCGTGCTCGGCTGTAGCCGCATGAGGTCGACGACATTGATCACGCGAATCCTCAAGTCCGGCAGGTGCTCCCGCAGGATGGAGACGGCGGCAAGAATCTCCAAAGTCGGCGTGTCTCCGCAGCACGCCATGACGACGTCGGGCTCCTCGCCCTGGTCATTGCTCGCCCACTGCCAGATACCGATGCCTTCCGTGCAGTGTACGACGGCTTCTTCCATCGTGAGCCACTGCGGCAGCGGATGTTTTCCGGCGACCACCACGTTCACGTAGTGACGGCTCCGCAGGCAGTGATCGAACACCGAGAGCAGGCAGTTCGCGTCTGGCGGCAGGTACACGCGCACGACGTCCGCCTTCTTGTTGATGACGTGATCCAGGAACCCAGGATCCTGATGGGTGAAGCCATTGTGATCCTGCTGCCACACGTGCGATGCGAGCAGGTAGTTCAGTGAGGCGATCTTGCGCCGCCATGGCAGCTCCGCCGTCACCTTCAGCCACTTGGCGTGCTGGCTGAACATCGAGTCGACAATGCGGATGAACGCCTCGTAGCTGTTGAACAGCCCGTGCCGTCCGGTGAGGAGATATCCCTCGAGAAAGCCCTCGCATTGGTGCTCGCTCAACATCGAGTCCACGACCCGGCCCGCAGGCGCGAGGAACTCGTCGTTGTCCTTCACCCGCGCATCCCACTGGCGATCTGTCGCCTCGAAAACCGCGCCGAGCAGGTTCGAGAGTGTCTCGTCGGGCCCGAAGACCCGGAAGTTCCGCTGATCCTGATTCAGCGTTGCGACATCGCGGAGGAATCGCCCGAGCACGATGGTGTCCTGCCCGTCCACCGCGCCGGGCGACGGCACGTGCACGGCGTGCGCGCGAAAGTCGGGCATCAGCAGGTCCTTGAGCAGCAACCCGCCGTTGGTGTGTGGATTCGCGCCCATCCGACGATCGCCCTCGGGCGCGAGCTCTGCCAGCTCGGCGTTGAGCCGGCCATCCCTGTCGAACAGCTCCTCGGCCTTGTAGCTCTTCATCCATTGCTCGAGTTGCTGCACATGCTCCGGGTACTTCTCGTCCACGAGGAGCGGCACCTGGTGCGAGCGGAATGTGCCTTCGATCGTGAGGCCGTCCACCACCTTCGGGCCCGTCCACCCCTTTGGCGACTTGAGCACGATCATGGGCCAGCGCGGTCGCGTCGTATCGTGGCTGTCGCGCGCGTGCTGCTGCATGCGACGGATGTCGACCACCGCCTGCTCGACGGCGGCTGCCATCAATTGATGCATCGTCGCCGGATCATCGCCCTCGACGAACAGTGGCGTCCACCCACACCCCCGAAGAAACTGTTCCAGCTCGTCGGGCTCGATGCGCGCGAGCAGGGTAGGGTTGCTGATCTTGTAGCCGTTGAGATGCAGGATCGGCAACACCGCGCCGTCAGTGACCGGATCGAGCAGCTTGTTCGACTGCCACGCCGTCGCGAGCGGACCCGTCTCTGCCTCGCCGTCGCCGATGATGCACGCGACGATCAGCCCCGGATTGTCGAACGCGGCGCCGAAGGCATGGCTCAGCGAGTAGCCCAACTCGCCACCTTCGTGAATCGACCCGGGCGTTGTGGGCGCAACGTGACTCGAGATGCCGCCCGGAAATGAGAACTGCTTGAACAGCTTCTTCATCCCGGCCATGTCCTGGCTGATGTCGGGATAGATCTCCGAGTACGAGCCCTCGAGGTAGGTGTTGCCCACCAGCGCCGGTCCGCCGTGTCCCGGTCCGGCGATGTAGAACATGTCGAGGTCGTACTTCCTGATCACGCGGTTGAGATGCACGTAGATGAAGTTCTGCCCCGGTGTCGTCCCCCAGTGTCCCACTACCAGCGGTTTCACGTGCGCCAGCTGCAGCGGTTCCTTGAGCAGCGGATTGTCGTACAGATAAATCTGGCCGACCGAGA
>JALYYT010000164.1 GCA_030946285.1 Gemmatimonadota bacterium | reverse complement strand
GCGGGAGATGGTGAAAACGGGGATGGGTCCGGCTCACGCAAAGTCCGAAGCGGCGTGGGCTGCAACGTTCGCAAAGGCAAAACGGCCCACCAACTGGTTGGGAATGAACGCGATTTCGGGTGGGCCGGAGGCATGGTTCCTTTCGGGATACCCGTCGTTTGCAGTCATGGAAAAGGACAACGCTGAAATCGCCGCAGACGCTACGCTCGAAGCTGAATCCGCGAAGAACGCACTCGTCGATGCGAACTACACTACCGACCCGTCGTCGCTCATCGCAGTCAACATGGCGGGACTTACCGCGGGTCCGGCGGTGGACCTTTCGAAGATTCGTTACTTCAATATCATCACCGTTCACACGCGACCAGGTCACGATGAAGACTTCACCAAGGTCGCGACGATGATGCGGGACGCGTACGCGAAAGCCAAGATCAACCAGTCGTGGGCGGTGTATCGAGTGCTCGCCGGCGATCGCGACGGCACGTTCCTGGTCATGGTGCCACTACAGTCGCTGGCAACGCTCGATCACGGAAATTCCGATGACGCGATGATCGGGCAGGCCATGGGTTCAGATGGGATGGCCGCGATCAACAAGGCATCGGCGGATGGAATAATCAGCTCCTCGACCCAGATCATGCAGGTGAGTCCGAAACTGAGCTACGTCAGCGCGGCCTTCAAGGCTGGCGATCCTTCGTTCTGGAAGTAGTCGCTTGCTGAACAGGCCGGAGCGAAGGAAGTTCAGTCGCTGCTCCGGCCTGTTCGTGCAGTGTTCCTGGTCAGTTCCCGCGAACGGGAGTATCGCGCGTTATCGTCTCGGATAGCCGAGCCCAGGGAATCCCGAGCACAGTGACGGTGGCGACATTGAGTACGGTTTTCCCGTCCGGTTGCAGAAACAGTTCCTGATCCATGTATACTGCCGGCTGCCGTAGCAGATACCGAAGCCTGAATAGGTTGCCTTCGGTGTTGCCGGTCACCGGACCCGATGCATCACTCAGCGTCGCGGTGTACGTGTGGTTCCCGGTCTGCTTCATCGTCCAGCTGCGTTCTTCCTTTGAACCGTCGGCATATGTGACGCTCTGATCCAGTCTGAAGGAACCGTCAGCGAGCATCGTCCCTCTTCCCTCGACCGACACCTTGCGGTCCGGCTTGAAACGCTGCACGAGGATGCCATCTCCGTGCGTCGCTCCCTCGAAGAACCGCTCAGGCCTGAATTCCGGCGTCGTCATCGCCACGGCGTGAAAGGGTGACGCACTGATGCACGCCGTAAGGGCAGTCACGGCTGCTCCGCCCGCAATTCCTGAAAGAATGTTTCGCATCCGAACGTACTTATCACGAACTATGCCGCGTCCGAGCTGAATTCTGCCGCCTGCCGCACCACCGATATATCCTCGTCCATTTCCAGCGCCTTTTCAGCGCGAGCGAGCGCGAGCCGCGAGTGATGCAGCGCGGCGGATCGCATTTCCTCATTTCCGAGGCGCGACAATGCCGCCAGCGCCTTCTGCAGGCGGAGAGCCACCTCTACGGATCCCGCACCATCGCGCGCAATCGCGGTGAATGCGTCGTCGAACATGTCACGTGTTGCAAGCTCGGGCACGTGAATGCGTTCGAACTGCGGTGAACCCGGCCGATCCGCACAACCGGTCATGTTCCACAAAACGAACAACCTCACCGCGGTACCAATGACATCTATCGCCGTACCGGGGTCGTTGATGCCCGTCGATAGTGCCCTTCCCGCGATCTCCGCGAGCGCAACCAGTCCGAACCGTGGATCGTCGTCGAATATTCGATCGCCGCCAATGAGAAAGGCGTCGATCGCCGCAGACATGTCGACGTTCTCGTCGCTTCCTCGCACATGTGCCAGCACGCGATCTGGCGTGACGAAGGTTCCCTGCAACGCGACGACATCGACCTGCGCTTCCGCTCGCTCAGCCCACCTCTGGAGCGCTTCCATATCGATGTGCTGCACGTAGCCTACTTGATCCGTGAACATCGGCACGCCGTCCGCGTCCGCTCCAGCTATCGGCGCGCCGTTCAGAGTCGGCGCGGCGAGACGCCTCCGGATGGCATCGGCGGTCGCGTTCTCCACCTTGTCTATCGTTGTACCAAGCCGCCCGAGTCGGGCGATTCGATCTACCCAGCGCACGAAGGTGAGAACGACGGCAATAAATACGAGAGCGGTAAGAACGAAAATGATGAATGTCGCCGCATCGCCGTAATAATTGTTTCGCATGGCGGTGACAGCCACGATGCTGTAGATGAATGCGCCGAGAAACGTCGACAGCGCGTTCTGCGATACGTCGTCCGACACGATCAACGTGAACGAGCGCGGCGTCGCGGTACTGCTGGCGGATGAATATGCGGCGACCATGGAAGCGACAGCGAAGGTCGCGATGACGAGCATGCTCGCTGCCATGAGCGAAAGCAGCGACTCAATCGAATCCGCCGACATTTTCGGCACCATCGTCGCGAGCGCCGTGCGATCGGCCGAGCGCGCAGTGATTGCTGCGATGATCGACAACACGCAGACTACCGTGGGCCGCACCCATAGATGATTCAGCAGCTGGCGGTACAGAAATCGGAACCTGTCGGCGGACACGGCGAATGGCATGCTGATCTCCCTGGAACACGAAATCGGCGCCCCTGCAGACAGGAGTCGATGAGGGCACCAATTCAAATAGCCGCGTCGCACGCCCACGCACAATGGGAGCCAGAATGTCCGGATCGAACCCTTTGCGTATCAGTATGACCCCAGAGGTTCACCACGCCAATCCCTCGTTGACGCCGGGGTCGGATACCCGTAATGTTGGTCCGTCGCTCCCGGGCGATTCACCTTTTCCGGCCCAGTGCATGACCAGATCACGTTTGTCGTTGCTTCTCGCAGGGTTAGTCGGAATCGCCGCATGCTCCGACACTGTCGCCCCGCCCACTTCACCGATCGCACCGTCCGCGTCGGTGGGAACCCCCGCCGCTCAAACGAGTCGCCTGCTCGGCAAGACTGTTTTCAAGCCGCTGGCACTGAGTGCCGCCACCCATAGTGAGGGCCTGTTCACATCGGTTGCCAACGCCGACGCAAACAATGCGGCTCCGGCGCAGCCGGACATTCTATACAATGGCGGTCCCGTCATTCAGAAGCCGCACCTCGTCGCCATCTACTTCTCACAGACCAAGATATTCAGTCGTGGCCCGAGGCCCGGGACCATCGGTGACGGCTCGGACGACAACTCCCTTGTCGGATACTACCTGAACAATCTCGGTGACTCGCCGTACTGGAACATCAACACCACGTACTACGACATGAAAGGCCGCGACCGCGACTACGTAAAAAACTTCGCGGATTATACCAGCTACTGGGCCGCCAACAGCGGAGCGCCACACTCCGGCGACGTCGTGACCGCTGACGACATGGTCAGTCTGCTCGAGACCGGATTCCAGACCCGCGCCATCAAGTACGACCCGAACACTCTCTACATGATCTTCACGGGTCCCGGCGTGAACCTCGGCGGTGGGTTCTCGGCGACCGATCTTGATTATTGCGCGTTCCACGCCGGGTACCAGCGCGACAACGGCAAGATCGTGCAGGTCGCCGCACTTCCGTATCAGGCGGACTTCACACCGGCGCATCCAGCTGGCAATTTCCTCTGCGTACCCCAGGACGGCGCACCCAATGGCGATCCGGGGGCCGACGGTGCAGTGAGCGGAATGACGCACGAGTTCGAGGAAACTGCGACCGATCCCGCCACCAGCAACGGTTTCACGAGCTGGTACGACATCAACGGCGAGGAAAACGCGGACAAATGCGCCTACACCTATGGCAAGGTCTCGAATAACGGCAGCGGCTACTGGAATATCCGGATAGGCAACAAGCCCTTCCTGGTTCAGCGCAACTGGGCAAACCTCAAGCACCAGCGCTGCCTCAAGACGTACGACGGCTCATCGGATGACGACTACGGCAACAACAGCCACGGCAACTCGTCGCAGTGATACCCGCACCCCGTCACTGAACGGATGACGGGCGCGGCGTAGCCGCTTTAATCAATCCTCGAGCGTCGGCAGGGATTTCAGAACCTCCGACGCTCGAGGTCTTCCGCGTCGTAGTTGCCTGTCGAAAAGCTCGAGCTCGGAAGCGGTGACTGCGTGACCCTGCGCGAGCTGGCGCATGCGCGCGAAGTCGGCCGCGGCCTGGGTCAGTGAAGATTGCGCCTTCACGACGTTCGCTCTCGCGGCGGCCATGTTGGCCTTTTGCCAGCGAGATCCGCTTCCGCCTGCAGCAGCGCACCCTGAGACAGCGACGGATCGATGAGCGCGATGATCTCCGCCTCTGCGCGAATTGACCGCCGCTCACGCAATTATTGCTATGCCAACCGCGCGAGCAATTATCCAGCGCGTTCTGTTCATCGTGATTGCCATCTATTCAATCCCCTCAGCCAGCGACGGGTGGGACGATTGCCGAATAATTCACTTTGCGAGCAATACTACTTATGCAACCTGTCACGTTGATGACGGACGCTCTCGGGTCCCGCGGCACTCCGATTGCCTAAGCTGCGGGTACCGGAGGTTTTATGAAGAACTCGTCATCACATGCAGCACGGACCGCGATCGCGGTCCTTGGAATCGCGGCCCTGTCAGCCTGCGCCAACGGCGGCCTCGGCAACGTGCTCGGCAGCGTCTTAGGTGGCGGCCAGGGTCAGGGCCAGACCGGACAGGTAAGTGGCTCCATCGCCGGCGTGAACCAGCAGTCGCAGCAGGTCGGAATTCGGCAGTCCAACGGCCAGACCATCGGGCTCTCGTACGACAACCAGACCCAGGTGGTCTATCAGAACCAGAATTACCCCGTCACCGCGCTCCAGAACGGCGATCAGGTAATGGCCCGTGTACAGGGCACCAGCAACGGCGGCTATTACACCGACCTGATTCAGGTGACGCAGTCAGTTCAGAACGGCGGAGGCGCATCGGGCAACGTCCAGACGTTCCAGGGCTACGTTCGCCAGATCGACTTCAACAACGGCTGGTTCGTGCTGGACCAGGGCAATGGATCTTCGTTCACGGTTTACATGCCATATCGGCCGAGCAACGGTGACGCCTCCAGATTCCAGAATCTGCGACAGGGCGAACTGGTCAGGCTCTACGGCACCGTTGACGCCAACTCTCGCGTGCAGCTCCGCCAGTTCTACTAGTCGCCGAAATCCTTCACCGCAGCTTCGCTTCTGATTGACCGCAGATTCAGCGTCCGGCCGCATTCGCGTCGAGGAACGTTCATTCAGGAGCAGTTTTGAGAATCGCATCAATCGCTCGGGGACTGCGGGAATTTCTGTACGGCAGAGCCGCAATACCGGCAACTGTCGCCTGCATCGCCGCGCTGCAATCGGCGCAGGCTCAGGCGGGGCAACCTGCAGCAGCAAGCAGCTGTGTTGCCTCGGCATCATCACTGACTCCCGCCGACTTCACGCGCGTGCTGCCGGACACAAGACGTCCGTCCGGTGGATTGACGCTCGTGAGCGAACAGCCACTGCCCGGTTCGGCTAACCGCTTCGATTACCAGAGCTTCGACTCGACTACCAGCCGGCTCTACATGAATCACATGAATGCCGGCGAGACGCTCGTGCTCGATACGCGGAGCTCGACGATCGTGGGACGCATCACGGGAGTTCCGCGCGCCACCGGTGTCTTGGCCGTCCCCGCCACACATCGCATTTTCATCTCGGCGGCGGGTGCGCATGAAGTCGCGACGGTGGACGACAGAACTCTCACAGTCACGCACCACACGGCAGGCATCAGCTTTCCAGATGGAATCGCCTACGTCCCCGAGCTTGGCAGGATCTTCGTTTCGGACGAAGACGGGCGCGCCGACGCCGTCATTGATGCGAACACTGGTATGCTTCGCTCCATGATTCCGCTGGGCGGCGAGGCAGGAAACACACATTATGATCCGGTTTCACACTGCGTACTGGTGGCGGATCAGACGAACAACGATCTCGTCGCCATAGATCCGGGCGGCGAGAAGGTGGTGCGGCGTTACCCACTGCCTGGCGCGGAGCATCCGCACGGATTCGCGATGGACTCGCCCGGAAGACTGCTTTTCATGTCATGTGAAGGCAATGCGAAGCTGCTCGTCATCGACATGACTACAATGAAGGTGATCTCGACGCATGCAGTGGGCGCTGTTCCCGACGTGCTTGCATGGGACTCGGCGTGGCGCCGGTTGTACGTCGCGTCGGAAGGCGGAGTATTGTCCGCATTCTGGGCGGATGGCGTGCACCTCCGTCCCGTTGGGGAGTATCGCGCTCCCCATGCACACACTGTGGGACTCGACACCAGAACCCATCGCATATACCTGCCGCTCCAGGACGTGGATGGCCGTCCAGTACTCAGGGTGCTGGCGCCCGTAAATTGATCACCGAAGCAGCCGTGCACTGATGCGTTGAACGTGCGAAAATCAGGTTCTGCTTCTGACCGGCGGCATCGCCGGCAGCCACGCCGAAAAGGTAGAACCCTTGCCGATAATACTCTCACACCACAGCATTGATAATCGATGGTCAGGCGTGCGCGCATCCAGCCAGGAGCACAACCGGCATGATCATGGGCCGGATCGCCATGGTGGATACTTCAGCGTGCGGTTCCCCTCCGCAAGGGCGGCCAAAAATGCCTCCCCGCGCCGTCTAGATTACCCCGTATCGTGACATTCGCGGAATCGACGCCATCAAACACGAGTCAGTCTCCATGAAAATTGCCACCTACAACATCAACGGCGTCAACGGCCACCTTCCGTCGTTGCTGCGCTGGCTCGGTGAGTCGAAGCCCGACGCAGCCTGCCTCCAGGAACTGAAGGCTCCGCAGGAGAAGTTTCCCGAGGCTGCAATACGGGATGCCGGTTACGGTGTTATCTGGCACGGTCAGAAGAGCTGGAACGGTGTAGCGATCCTCGCGCGCGGCTCGGACCCGATCGAGCGTCGCCGCGTACTTCCGGGCGATCCGGAAGATCTGCACAGCCGCTACATCGAAGCCCTTGTGGACGGTGTGATCATCGGCTGCCTATACCTGCCGAACGGCAACCCTGCTCCCGGACCCAAGCTCGAGTACAAGCTCAACTGGCTCGCGCGACTGACCGCGCACGCATCCGAGCTGATTTCGGACAGCTCACCGGTCGTGCTCGCCGGCGATTACAACGTCATCCCCACGGATCTCGACGTGTACAATCCCGAACGCTGGCGGACCGATGCGTTGTTCCTTCCGGAAGTGCGCGATGCATTTCATGCGATCGTCGCGCAGGGCTGGACTGATTCACTCCGTTCGCTGCACGCAGACGAAAAGATCTACACGTTCTGGGACTATTTCAGGAACGCGTACGGCCGGAACGCAGGTCTTCGCATCGATCATCTGCTGCTCAACGCTCCAGCCGCGAAACGACTCGTGAGCGCCGGAGTCGATCGCGATGTGCGTGGTTGGGAGAAGCCGAGCGATCACGCGCCGACATGGATCGAGTTGAAGCAGGCTTAGATCACTAACCTTGCTCGGCTCCGGTCAATCCACATCATGGTGCTGTTCAGCCTTTTCACGCGTGGTGGCACGCATCGTGAACGATTGTGATGCGCGCGTGCGAGTTCGCGCACGACGCATTCAGTGATTCAGTGGAGGAAACGATGAAAAGAGGCGGAGGAGTACACACGGTTCCCGATCCTCGCGGCGATGGCTGGGCAAACGAGGAGAATGGCAGGCTCCTGAGTCATCATCAGACGCAGGAAGCCGCGGTCGAAGCAGGACGGTCCCGCGCGCGCCGCGAGGAAGTGGAGCACACGATCCATCGGGCTGACGGCACCATAGGTGAGAAGAACAGCTACGGCAACGATCCCAACCCGCCGAAGGACAGGGACGGTAGAAGCGGGTAGCAGACCGACCCAACACAAGAATCATGGCGCCAATCACATCGATTGGCGCTTGTCGCATGTGGTCGAGTCTTCGGACAGGGCCCACTCACAACCTTGACAGGTCGGCCTTCACTGTCCTCTTGCGCACATAGCCATCCTTCGCCATTCTCGGCAGAGCTTTTCTACTCCGAATGCCGCACCCCGACTGCTTCCGTTCAGGAGAAATGCGATGACGCCGCTCTCTGCCCTCTGGCTCCCGATCCTCGTGTCCGCCGTGTTCGTTTTTGTGGCAAGCTCGATCATCCACATGGCGTTGCCGTGGCACAAGAGCGACTACCAGGCCGTTCCGAAGGAATCCGAGGTAACGCACGCCTTGCGACCCTTCGGGATTCCCCCCGGCGATTACATGCTTCCGCGGCCGGCACAGCGCGGTGATTTCAAGTCTCCTGAATACGCTGAACGCGTAAAGCTGGGACCGAACATCGTCATGACGGTGCTACCGAACGGACAATGGCAGATGGGAAGCACGATGGCGAAATGGTTCGTGTACTGTTTCGTTGTCAGCTTCCTCGCCGCCGCGGTGGCGACGAGCGCGCTGGACGGAAGGCTCGAACCGCACGCCGCGTTTCACTTCGCGGCGATTACGGCGTTCATCGGATACTCGCTTGCACTCTGGCAGATGGCGATCTGGTACGGACGGTCACTCGCGACGACGATCAAGGGCACGATAGATGGAGTGGTCTATGGCCTGATCACGGGCGCGACGTTCATGTGGTTGTGGCCTCGGTAGCAAGCGAGCCGGTGCGGCCCTCGGATGTGAAACACATCGCGTGAATCAATCCGTGGGTCGCCGCCTCCGTCGACGTCCGAAGGTGAACATCGAGACCATACCCGTGCCCACCAAGGCGCTGGAACTCGGTTCTGGCGTAGTCGTGCTACTCTGCAAGGCGAGCGCTCCCGTTCCGTCAGCATTGAAGGATGCACTCGCGACGCGCTGGCCGGTAGCGTCAACCAGATCAACACCGTTCAGGTTGGCAATGATCCAGGCGCTTGCCGTTCCCCCGTTTAGGTTCGCTGCGTTGACGTACGCTGCGAAGCTGAAGTCGAGAGTACTCGTGTTTCCAAACGCGCTGATGGGAACGGTAAAGTCCACGCCTCCCGCCGTGGCGGACGTTCGGCTGCCGTACGTTGTCGGGCCGCTCGTTCCATCTCCGTAGAACTGCCGGTACTCGCTCGTGGAAGTGCCGCTTCCGGCCGCGGCAAGCGACAGTTGCCAGTAGGAGTTGGTGGACAGGTTGCCGCCGAGTCCGGCGGCCGATCCCTGCAGTATTGGCGTCAGAAAATGGAAGACCACGTTATCGGTA
>JALYYT010000133.1 GCA_030946285.1 Gemmatimonadota bacterium | reverse complement strand
GTCCATCCAAGCGAATCAACGTGCGTCGCTGCCTGCCAGATCGGATCCCACGACGGATCGCCGTCGAACGCGTCGCCCTTCACGCCCAGCGGGTTGACCTCGAAGAGAGCCTGGTCCCGGTGGTTGTGGTAAGGATCGAGCGCCACCACGATCTTGTCAGTTGTAAGGGAATTGAACGCACCATTGTTGCCGTTGCCGTCGAGCAGCTGGTCGCGGCGCGCAAGCGGTGCGCGAATCCCGGCCGCGCCGAGCGAGTCATACACTCGCGCGCCGATGTAGATCGCAGCGTCATCGTACAGAACGCGGATCTCCGTGCTCTGAGTCGCCGGGCGACCTTCCTGCGGAACATACTGCGTGAACGACGTGATCGGTGTGGCGTCGAGCCAGGCCTTGTCGTCCAGTTTGCCGTCCATCGCGACCGTGCCGTGCAGCCGCTGGGCCGCGAGAACAGGGGGGGTACGCGGGTGGGTGGATGAGGTGCTGTCCTGTGCTGCAGCCCAGACTGGCGAACATGCGAGCGCAACGGTGGCAACTTTCTGATATATGTGCATGACTTTCTTTGATTGGCGTGCGTGCAACCCTTTCTAGTCGTTTAGATGACGCCTGCGTACAAAAGGTTGCCTTCGTCCAAACCGCGCCCGATAACGGCGATCGGCACACCGCTTGCCTCTTCGGGAATGACGAATAAGCGAACCCGAACCGGAGAACGGCCAATGGAAATGGATTCCCTTTACGAGCTGTACGTGGATGAGCTGAAGGACCTGTACAGCGCCGAAAATCAGATCCTCAAGGCGCTGCCGCGCATGATCAGGGTGGCGACGCACAAGCAGCTCAAGCAGGGCTTCACGAAGCACGAGAAGCAGACGCGACAACACGTCAAGCGCCTCGAGCAGATCTGCAGATCAATCGGGGAGAAGCCGACGGGCAAGAAGTGCGTCGGAATGGAAGGGCTGCTGAAGGAAGGCGCGGAACTGATCAAGGAAAAGCCCGAACCCGACGTCCTTGATGCTGGACTGATTTCCGCGGCGCAGCACGTGGAGCACTATGAGATGGCCGGCTATGGAACGGTTCGCACCTGGGCCCAGCTACTCGGCTACGAGGATCACGTTCGGCTGCTTCAGCAAACGCTCGACGAGGAAAGAGAGACCGACGAGGCGCTCACGGAGCTGGCGGAGTCGTCGATCAACCTGGAAGCTGTCGAGGAAGACGAGGAAGCGGCATAGCCTCGTCTGCATTTCAACGGAAAAAAGGAAAACGCGCGAGCAAGGGTGGCTCGCGCGTTTTCCTTTTCCGCCTTCGCGCTCTGCCGGGCGGAGCCGACGACTGCAACGGAACTAGAACGGCAGGTCGTCGTCCTCGTCCTGAAGCGCTGCGGGGAAATCCTCGAACTCGCCACTGTTCTGAGCCGCACCACTTCGTGCGGGAGTCGCTGGACGTGATGAACGCGATGGCGCAGACTCGCCCTCGAAGTCACCCCCGCCGCCGCGCCCACTGAGCATGACGAGCTCTCGAACCCGAATCTCGGTGGTGTACCGTGTCTGATTTTCCTTGTCCTGCCACTGACGGTACTCGATCGGACCTTCGACGAACAGTTTGTCACCCTTCTTCACGTACTTCTCGACGACGTCCGCGAGGCCCATTCCCTTCTCGCCTCCCTGACCGCGGCCCGCGTTCCAGACCACACAGCGGTGCCACTCAGTTTTTTCCTGACGGTCACCCGACGGGCCGTTCCATGTACGCGAAGTCGCGAGCGAGAATGTAGCGACGCGGCCACCGTTCGTGGTCGTGCGCACTTCCGGATCCTGTCCGACGTTTCCGATCAACGTCGCTTTATTGAGGCTTCGGCTCATTGTGTCTCCTGGCGAGGATGGTGGCTCGCCCGTGAAAGTATCAATTCGTCCGGCGGCGCGTTCAAGCTGCGGCCGGTTGGCATCACCTTTTCATTCCCTTCGACCTTGAGGAGGGCCCGCAGCAGTACTGCGTCCTCCCGGGGAGCCTCGTAATATCGCTTGCGAACCCCCATCTCGCTGAACCCGCGCGTGGCGTAAAGCGCCCTCGCCGATTCGTTGGACGCGCGTACCTCCAGCCACATCGCCACTGCACCGGCCGCGGCGCATCGCTGCATGCAATCGTCCAGCAGATATCCGCCGATGCCATGGCCGCGACTGTCAGGTTCCACGGCGATGTTCAACAGTTCGCTCTCATCCGCCACGACACGCGTGATCGAGTATCCCGCCACCAGATCCTCGACGGTTGCCACAAAGAATCCGTGACCATCCGACAGATAGGACGAGAACATCCCACGGGTCCACGGATCGCCGAACGACGCGCGTTCGATGGATATTATCGCCGGGAGATCGTCGCGCGATGCACGCCGGATTGCGACCGTCAACCCACTAACGGCCGCCCGTGCGCCGCCTCCCACTTGACCTGCGCTTCGGCGAGCCGTCCGTACGCGGGCTCCCATGAATCAAGGTCCACGGCGCCCGCCATCTCGACCAGCCCAAGCTGCGCTACGACCGCCGAAGCTTTCGGGACCGCCTGCATTTCGAATCCAGACCCGACGATCCGTGCATCGCCGCGCGCGGCCATGTCGCGAAGCTCATCCGCACCTGCGATCAACTCCGCTCCGACATCGATGCCGCCGTCAGCCGCGGCTACGAAGGGGGCAGCGAACCACTCGTTCCTGCCAGCCGCAATCGCTGCTACGTAGCTTCCCTCGACCGCATTTGCCGACCAGGCGAGCACCGAAAGCGATGATATGCTGTACAGCGGTATCTCGAGCGCATGGCATATTCCCTTGGCGATTGCCGCTGCAGATCGGAGACTCGTGAACCCGCCGGGCCCGCCGCTGCATACCACTGCCGACAACTCGTGAATCTCGAGCGCGGCCTCGCTCAGCGCCTGCGATATCGAGGGCGCGAGCGATTCTGTGCGGTCTCCCGTGACAGGGTTGCGCGCCGTGAACACGATCTCGGACGCAATACGTCCATCGATCGCTACCGCGACGGAGCCATCCTCCGTCGACGACTCGAGTATCAGAACGTTGTGCATCACGTTGTGCATCACGTTGTGCAATACATTGCGCATCACGTTGTGCATGACTGGTTGCATCAGCCGGCGAGAAGGAGCCGGCGATCCGGCATGTCGGGTGCATAGTCCAGCGATATCGGCACGTGGTCAGGGGGGAGCAGTCCGCCGGCGTGCTCGGGCCACTCGACTATCACGAGCGAATTAGACGTTACAATGTCGCTCCAGCCAAGCTGCTCCAGTTCGTCCGGCTTACCGATCCGGTAGAGATCAATGTGATACACAGGTGATCGCGGTGACGCGTACTCCTGAACGATCGCGTACGTGGGACTCGTCACTGGCGCCGTGACGCCATAGCCGCGGCAGATTGCCTGAGCGAGCGTCGTCTTGCCGGCGCCCAGCTCGCCCGACAACGCGATGATCAGGCGTGGATGCGAATCCGCGCCAAGCCGTTCACCCCACTCGATGAGCTCCGGCTCGCTCACGACCAGATGCCCTCGGCTTGCGCGTGACGGGACCGTGTGATGATGTGCGTCCATTATTCGTTTCTCAGCGCCGCGAGCGACGGTGACGTCTTCTTCGCTTTTGCGTCGCGCTGCGCCCGGAGTTCGAAGAGCTGGTCGCGAATGCGCGCGGCGCTCTCGAAATCGAGATCCTTCGCCGCGACCTTCATATCATTCTCGAGCGACTTTATGAGCGCGTCGATATCCCCGATGCGCGCGTACTCCGGTGACGACTCCGCGATACGACGGGTCTGCTCCGACTGCCGGTCCTGGCGCTCGCTGCGCGCATCTGCAACGCGCGTGATGAACCGTACCTGATCGGTACTCTTTATCACGCTGCGCGGCGTGATTCCGTGCTCCAGATTGTACGCTATCTGTGTGGTACGACGACGGGCGGTTTCGTCCATGCAACGCTTCATGGACCCCGTGATCCGGTCGGCGTAGAAGATGGCGCGTCCATTGAGATGTCGGGCCGCGCGGCCGGTGGTCTGGATGAGCGAGCGAT
>JALYYT010000110.1 GCA_030946285.1 Gemmatimonadota bacterium | reverse complement strand
TGGCCTCGACCCGGCGATCGGTTCGGTCGCGTCGCTGTTCGTGAGCCGATGGGACGTTGCCGTCAAGGATAACGTCCCGACGGATTTGAAGAATCGACTCGGCATCGCAGTCGCCCAGCGCACGTATCGGGAATACCAACTCGTCCTGGCCTCGCAGCGCTGGGCCGCGCTCGCGGCCGCCGGTGCGCGGCCGCAACGGCTGCTCTTCGCGAGCACGAGCACCAAGGATCCACAGGCGTCGGACACGCTGTATGTCGAGGCACTGGCGGCACCCGATACGGTGAACACGATTCCGCAAAAGACGCTTGTCGCCTTCGCCGATCATGGTCGCGTGAAAGGAATGCTCGCCGCCGATGGCGGCGACGCAGACCAGGTGCTCCTAACATTCCGGGATGCGGGTGTCGACGACACCGCGCTCGCCGCGCAACTCCAGCGTGAAGGCGCCGAGACGTTCGACAAATCGTGGAAGGACCTGCTACAGCAACTCGCCGCGAAGCGAGTGGCATTGGCCTCGGGTGCGCATGCGGCTGTGGGCGCGCCATGACGCATCAGTGATTCGCGGACCTTGCGGCGATACGACGTCGCTCTCACGCCGGCCGGAGAGGAGAAATCTGAGGAGTCCTTTAGAACCATGATTGCATTCGATGCTGCGCACAAGGCCGTTCATTACCCGGCCGACCGGCGGTTTCGCATCTGGATCAAGCCGTCCTTTCTCGCGGTTGGCGGTTGTCTGGCGCTGATACCGTTTGGGTTGGCCTGGTGGCAGGCGGCGTTTTATGGACTGCCATATCTCGCTCCCGTTGCCCAATTCAACACGGCGACTTTCACCGCAGTGCACGGTTTCCCGTGGTGGCTGCGTTGGGCACACTTCTTCAACTTTGTGTTTCTGATGATGCTGGTCCGCAGTGGCCTGTCGATCTTGATGGACCATCCGCGACTGTATTTCAACAACGGCTGCACGCCTGGCACGGAGTGGATTCGTTTCACCCCGCTGAAGGTGCCCATGGATCGCGTTTGGCGGGCGAGCGACGATGACCGCTACATCTCGCCGCTGATCGCGACGCCCGGCTATCGACACAGCGTCGGGATAGCGCGCTCGTGGCATTTCATCGATGTCTACGGCTTCATCATTACGGGCCTGATCTTCATCCCCGTGCTTTTCGTGTCAGGCCAATGGCAGCGGGTGGTGCCGGGCTCGTGGTCCGTTCTGCCGCAGGCGTGGGCGACATTCGTTCATTACGCGAATGGCCATTTTCCGCCCGAACCCGATGGCTTCTACGCATACAACGCGCTGCAACAGATCGCGTACTTCTTCGTCGTATTCGTGTTCGCTCCCATCACGATTGCCGCGGGGGCCGCGATGTCGCCCGCCATGGTCAGCCATTTTTCATGGTTTCCCCGCATCTTTGGCGGAAGACAAGGTGGACGCTCCATCCACTTCCTGATGATGCTCTGCTGGGTCGGGTTTCTCATCGTGCATGTCACGCTGGTGAGCCTGACCGGGTTCGAACGCAACCTGAACCACATCGTCCTGGGAACCGACGATCATCGGCCGCTGGGAATGATTCTCGGATTCGTGGGCGTTGCGGCGATGATCGCTTCCTGGATCGCGGCCCACTACATCTCCTGGAAGGCGCCGCGCCTGCTTCAGCACGCGCAGAAGGCCGCGTCGTTGCCTCTTCGGCTCGCGCTCATCAATCGGCTCCATCCGAGGAACCGATATGCGAAGGAACAGATCTCGCCCTACTTCTGGTCGAACGGCAAGCCACCCGATCGCGAAGACTGGAAGCAGCTGAAGCGCAACGATTTCCGCGACTACAGGCTGAAGATCGGCGGACTGGTGGAGAACCCGGTCGAGCTATCGTTGCCGCAAATTCGCGCGCTCGAAGAAGAAGAACACATCACCATGCATCATTGCATTCAGGGATGGTCCGGGATCGCGCAATGGAACGGCGTGTCCATGAAGACGATCATCCAGCTCGTCAAGCCGAAACCGTCGGCTCGAACCGTCGCCTTCTTCTCTTTCGGCGAAGACCAATACGGGAAACCGTACTACGATACGCAAAGCATGGAGAACGTACTGAAGCCGGAGTGCATACTCGCCTATGAAATGAACGGCAACGCGCTGCCGAGCGAACACGGGGCTCCGCTGCGCTTGCGGGTCGAAAATCAGCTGGGATACAAGATGGTCAAATGGATCGAGAGGATCGAGTTCATCCAGTCCGAAAAGGAACTGGGTGAGGGGGAGGGTGGAGCGAACGAGGAT
>JALYYT010000104.1 GCA_030946285.1 Gemmatimonadota bacterium | reverse complement strand
GTCCTCGTGGACATGATCATCCCGCGCGACGAGAGATCAGGCAGTGCGACGGACGCGCGTGTTCCCGAGTTCATGGATTACATGCTCGCCGATCCGTCGTCCTCCGAACGCAACCGAGTGGAGATGCACGGTGGGCTCAACTGGCTCGACACCGAGAGCAGGAGGAGATCCGGTGGCGACTTCGTGAAATCCACCGAGACCCAGCGTCGCGCTCTGCTCGATGATATCTCCTGGCCTGATCGGGCAAAGCCGGAGTACAGTCACGGCGTCGCCTTCTTCAACAGCTTCCGGGATCTCACCGCGTCCGGTTTCTTCTCATCGGCGATGGGATGGAAGGACGTTCGCTATATCGGGAACGTATTCAATCCCAACTGGAACGGATGCCCGCCTGAAGCTTTGCAACAGCTCGGCGTGAGCTACAAGAGCTAGGAACCGACCATGAGCGAAAGACTGGGCATAGGATTCATCGGAAGCGGTTTCATCGCGAAGTTCCACCTTCAGTCGTTCATCGCCGTACGCGATGCGGACGTGCTCGGAGTCTGGAGTCCCAACCGCGAACACGCAGCGGAAACAGCGGCGCTCGCACGCACGCTGAACGTCGGACAGGCTCGCGCATACGACTCCATCGCCGACATGGTCGCTGACCCCGCGATAGACGCGATCTGGCTGCTCGGCCCGAACTTCGCCCGCATCGAGAACGTGAAGGAGATCGTTCACGCCATCGAAAGCGGCAAGGGCACACTCAAGGCTATCGCGTGCGAGAAGCCGCTCGCACGAAACGTCGGCGAAGCGGAAAAGGTCCTCAAGCTCGTCAACCGGGTCGGTCTCGCACACGGCTATCTCGAAAATCAGGTATTCGCCCCGCAGATCGAGACTGGTCGTTCGCTCATCTGGTCCCGCGGCGCAACGGCTACCGGTCGTCCCTATCTCGCGCGTGCCGCGGAGGAACACAACGGCCCGCACATGCCATGGTTCTGGCGCGGCGACATGCAGGGCGGCGGTGTGTTGAACGACATGATGTGCCATTCGGTGGAGCTCGTCCGATATCTGCTCACGAAACCTGGCGAATCTCGTGATTCGCTCAAGCCGGTGTCGATAAACGGCCGCATAGCGAGTCTCAAGTGGAGTCGGCCCGAGTATGCGGAGAAACTCCGGAAGACGATGGGTGCGGAAGTGGACTACACGAAGCATCCGTCGGAGGATTTCGCCGGCGTCACCATTGAATTCGAAGCAGACGACGGCACGCGCGTGATCGGCGAGGCGAGCACGTCATGGAGTTACGTAGGCGCCGGTCTTCGTCTCTCCGCGGAACTGCTCGGGCCAGAGTACTCCATGTCCTGGAACACGCTCGACAGCGGGCTGAATCTGTTCTTCAGTCGCGAAGTGAGCGGCAACGCTGGCGAGGACCTGATCGAGAAGCAGAACGCGGAAATGGGATTGATGCCCGTAGTGGCGAGCGAGGCTGCGGCGTACGGGTACGAAGCCGAGAACCGCCACTTCACGCGAGCGTTCCTGCGTGGCGAAAAGCCGCTGCTGACTTTCGACGACGGACTGGAAGTGGTGAAGCTGCTGATGTCGGCGTATCGAAGCGCAGAGGAAGGGCGTACGATCGAGCTACCTGCGAAACACATTGATGAATTCGAGCCGGCTGTGGCACGGGGGAAGTGGAAAGGATAGGCGCGGCATTCGAGCGTTGACCGTCGCATTGCAGGAGGAACGGCAGGTCGTTGACGGATACCTCGTCGTCCTCGCCGAAGGCGTGGACCCACGGCGCGTCATTCGCACATTGACCGTCGCGCAGCAGGAGTAATAGCGATCACGGGTTCCAATTGGTTGGCCAGTCACGGGAGTTGCAACTGCCGGTTCTCCGCATCGCGGATTTCTTCTACGCCTGCAACGTGACGGTTACGAACCGGGCCGACGCGCCGTGGATCCACGCCTTCGGCGAGGATGACGGACTCTACTCCGGCAACGTGACAGCTACGAACCGGAGCGACGGTCGTGGATGACGAAGGTTTCTACGCTGCCATCGGCATCGCCGCAGCTTCAGCAGGTGGCTTCACCGCCGTACGCGGCCGGAACCAGAACGCGAATATCAGGAATACCACGGCGGACCCGATCGCCGGCACCAGCCATATCGAGCGCCAGTCGTGAGTGATCGCACCGTTCGGCCCCGTGATCTGATAGGCCTGCACCACTACACCGGACGCCCATGACCCGATCACGTTCCCGATACCGAGCGTGACGAATGCGATCAGGCCCTGCGCTGCCGCGCGGATCCTGAGACTCGCCTGCTGGTCCACGTAGATCTGTCCGCTCACGAAAAAGAAGTCGTAACACACGCCGTGAATCAGGATTCCCGCATACAGCATCCAGAGATTCGGTCCCGTGTTCCCGAACGCGAAGAACGCATACCGTACCGCCCACGCGATCATGCCGAGCAGCATGATGCGCTTGATCCCCATGCGTACAAGAAACCATGGCATAAGCAGCATGAAGCCGAGCTCGGATACCTGTCCGAGTGTCATCTTCGTCGCAGCGGCAGTCATTCCCGTCTCGTTCAGAAACGCGTTCGTGAACGTGTAGTAGAACTGCAGCGGAATCACGAGCAGGAACGATCCGATGACGAACACCGTGAACGATTTGTCCTTGAACAGCGACAACGCATCCAGACCAAGCACGTCGCGTGCACGCAACGGCTGGCCGGCAGCGTGTGGCGGAGTGTGCGGGAGCGTCAGGGCGAACAGTCCGTAGAAGAGCGATGCGCCCGCAGCGATCCGCATCGGAATGGCAGTCGATTCGATACCGAGCCATCCGACAAGCACACCGGCGACGATCCAGCCTATGGTTCCAAGCACGCGGATCTTCGGGAAATCCCGCGCCGGATCCTCGATGTGATCGAAGCTTATCGAGTTGGCGAGCGCCAGCGTCGGCATGTACGTGAGAGCGTAGATGATCAGCAGCGGATAAAACGCGGAGAACGTCGTGATCGTCGAGACGTAGTAAAGCGCACCGGCACCGACTATGAGCAGCACCGACATCACTCGTTCCGATGCGAAGAACCGGTCCGCGATCATGCCCACGAAGAACGGCGAGATCATCGCCGCGATCCCCATGCTTCCGTACGCGAGGCCCACCCGCGACCCGCTGAACTTGAGCGTCACCGTGAGATACGTAGCCGCCGTCACATACCAGGCGCCGTATACGAAGTACTGCAGGAACATCATCACCGACAGTTTTGCTCTGGTAGGCGTCATCGCGGGTGCATCGTCTTCGTGAAAATGGAGGGGAACGGTTTTTCAGAACCCTACGCGCGAAATCTGCGAAAAGGACGCGCACTTCGCCAACGTCACCACCTCGTCGTCCGCGCCGCAGGCGTGGACCCATGGCGCGACATTCGAACACTGACCATCACTCGGCAGGAGTACGCATCCCCCGCCCGCCCAACGTCATCCCCGCGAAAGCGGGGATCCCCATTCCGCCGTCAGAACTCCAAGCCGTTCAAATAGGCGTAGCTCGCCGCAATACTCGCGAACGCATCCTTCGGCTCGTCATGCTCCACGAAGTAGTGCTCGATGCCCGCATCCCCCGATCGCGCAAAAATCCCCTTCCACTCGATGACCCCGCTCCCGACATCCACCATCGTGTGCGCCGCATCTCCAGCCATATCCTTCACGTGCACCATCCGGAACCGCCCCGGATATTTCGCGAAGTAAACCAGAGGATCACCCCCGCCGGTCACCAGCCAGTAGATATCCATCTCCATCGCCACCAGTGCGGGGTCGGTCCGCTCGAGAATCACATCGTACGGACGCACACCATCAATGACGTGCAGCTCCGTACCGTGATTGTGGTACCCGATCGTCACTCCGTTCCGCTTCGAGACCGCGCCCGCTTCGTTGAGGATATCTGCTGCTCGCCGGTACCCGTCCAGCCCGGACTTCTCGTCGGCGATATTCGGACAGACCACATAGCTGTTGCCAAGTACGTGGGCCTCCTCCAGAACGCGAGGCAGATCGTCGCGAACCCGCTCCATCGCGATATGCGTGGAGGGTGCCGCCAGACCATGTCGATCCAGCGCAGCCCGGAAATCGGCGGGGCTGTGACCGTGATATCCGGCCAGCTCCACTTCGCGATAGCCGATTGCCGCGACACGACCCAGTGAGCTGTCGAGATCCCTTTCGATCGCATCCCGGACCGTGTAGAGCTGCACTCCAACACGTTCCAACCTGCGTCGTTTCATACCGTGCTCGATCGTTGCCGAAGCCGCCTGCGCATTGAGCCTCCTCGTCACCGCGAGCGATAGCAGACCGCTACCAGCCGCAAGCAGGAAACCCCTCCGTCCTATCGCTCCAGCCGCACTACCAGCGCGAGTGGCGCCTTTCTGTTCCTTTATTGTGCTCATGCTGTCCTCAGATCGAGCGTTTTACACGTACTTCTGATTGCGCGTAAATTCGGGACGCAGTGGCCCGAATTCCGCGGATCATATCCCCTGTGACTCGAACTTCCCCGCAATGCACAACACAAAGTGAAGCCAAGCCTTGCGTGACCTCGAGCTGATCCTCGCCTTGCTGGCCGTCTCCGCCGCGGTCCAGATGCTGGCCCGAAAGTGGAACGTACCGTACCCATCGCTGCTCGTGATCGGCGGTCTCGCGCTCACTCTCATCCCCGGACTGCCCCGGCTCGACAGCAACCCGGAACTGCTCTTTCTGATTTTTGTTCCGCCGCTCCTGTACTGGAGCTCGCTGAACACCTCGGTTCGTGAGCTTCGCGACTCCATCGGCCCGGTCGCGCGACTCTCGACGATCCTGGTCCTGATCACCATGACGGCAGTCGCCGTCGTCGTCCACTCGCTCAGCTCGGAGTTCTCATGGGCCACCGCATTTCTACTCGGTGCCATCGTCGCCCCGCCTGACCCTATCGCCGCCACATCCGTAATAGTACCACTCGGCGTATCCCGCCGGATAACGACCGTGCTGGAAGGAGAAGGGCTGCTGAACGACGCGACGGCGCTCGTCGCGTACAGGGTCGCCCTCACCGCCGCCGTGACGGGAATTTTCTCGGCGTGGCACGCAACACTGCATCTGCTGACAGCGGGTGTTTTCGGCGCTGCATTAGGGCTCGCCATCGGCTGGCTGATCGTCCTGTTTCGGCGGAACGTCACAAGCCGTCTGCCTGTTGTCGAGAATACCCTCTCACTACTCTCGCCATATCTGGCGTACATCTCGGCCGACGCCGCCGGAGCGTCCGGCGTGATAGCCGTGGTGACGCTGGGACTCTACCTCGCACGCCAGGATCCGCGCGTGATGTCCCCGGCGTCCCGCGTACAGGCGGAAGCGATGTGGACGATGCTCACCTTTCTCTTCCAGAGTCTGATCTTCATCCTCGTCGGCATCGAGCTTCCGTACATCATGAACGGACTCGTCGGGCATTCCATTCCGCGAATGCTCATGTACGCAGGACTCGTGACGCTCGTGTGTCTCGTCGTCCGGTTCATCTGGGTCGGGATCTCGGTGTGGCTCCTCCGAGCCTCGCGACGCCGTCAGCACCGGAAGCTCGAACCCGCGTGGAACGAAGGGGCGCTCGTGGCGTGGGCGGGAATGCGTGGCGGATACTCGCTCGTCATTGCCCTCGCCATTCCGTTCTTCACGGACAACAATGCGCCGATCCCCGGGCGCAATCTCATCGTCTTCATCACATTCTGCGTGATCTTCGCCACCCTGGTGCTGCAGGGAATGACATTGTCACGAGTCGTGAAGCTTCTCGGACTCCACCGCGACACTTCCGGAGTCTCCGAAGGGCTGACAGCACGTATAGCCGAAGCTCAGGCTGCTATTCGTGTACTTGGTGAAGAGGTGAGCAGCGGTGGTCCGGATGCCACTGCGGCCGAACGAATTCGTGCCCGATATGAGCTGCGCCTGAAACGCCTTGTCGCGCGCCTCGAGGGGCGTTCGGACAACGCCTCCGACGCAACCGAGAAGGCGGCCCAGGACATGACCGGCGTGACACGCGCAGTCACCAGGTTGAACGAGAAGGTACTGAAGGCGCAGCGAGAAGCACTGATCAAGCTCGAGGACGAGGAGGTCATCAACGTCGACACCATGCGGCAGCTGCAGCGCGAACTCGATCTCGAGTCGTTGCTGCTGGATTCAACGAGCATCAATGAAGGCAATCCGGAGACCTGGTCACCGTATGGCTGACCGCCTTCGGCCAGCCATACCGGTAATCCGCTCACCCTCGGAATGACATTCGAACTCTACGGTCTTCGGAAGATCCCGCGGAGAACTCCCTGCGCCTTGTCCTTCGCCTGATTCTTCACTTCCTCCGCAGCGCCCTGTTTCGCTCCCTGTCTGGCGCTGTCCACGAGCTGGTCGCCGAAGTTGCCGCCCTTCCCATCCGTGCCTCCGCCGCCGAGCATGCTCAGCGCCGCTGTTCCATCAATCCTGGTGTATTCCGTTGGAACGTCGAATGCTGACGACGGCACGCGAGTCCTCCTGATGTTCAGCAGCTCCATCGTCGCCGTCATCGCGGATGCGTGATCGCCAGTGGATTGAGTCTGCGACACCGTCTTTATGAATGCGCCCTTGCCCATCTTCGCGTACTCTGCAGCGACTTTGCGTCCCAGCTCGGAGCCGCCGCCGACCTGACTCGCCGCGGACGCCGGATTGTAAAGCCCACCAAGCTGCGGTGCGACCCATACGTCCGTAGTCGTAGTGTTCTTCGAGCGCTTTTTTCGCCCGAGTATGGACGTCGTGGATGTGAAATTGGTCGTCACCCGATACTTCATCGTCGTGTAGCCCTGGATCGTTTCGCCAGGCCCCATCGGCTGCATCTCGGCTGTAGCATCCGATGTCTCCATCTTCACAAGTCCGCCCATGATGTTCATCGATGCCATCGAGAAATTCGCGACCGAATCCATGTTGATCTCGTAGTACTGCTTCTTGTCCGGATCGACTATCCATTCGTTCCGTGATCCGCTTTTCAGGATCATGTATGTACCCTTTCCGAGGAATCCGTTCGGCATGACCGATTGATCCATGTCCATTCGCGAATTGCCGTCAGCGAATTTCCCGTGCCCCGACATGAGTATCTGGGCATCACCCGGACTGGCGGCTGTCCCCTGCTGCATCGACATCTTCATATCGTAGGTCAATCCCTGCGCATGCAGCGACGTGCCAGTCACTGAAGCCGCCATACCGACGATGGTACCGGCGGCGAGCAGCGCTGATTTGATTCTGATCCGTTGCATATCGAGCCTCTGATTTGTTTGGGTAGCCACTGTTTGCGTGATCATTGCGCCTGCGTCAGACGAACTTGCAAAGCGCGTCCTCCGATGGGACGACCCGCGTGAAGTCCTTCCTGAATATTTCCTTGCTCGCATCGCCCACGCTCTGACCCATCGCGTGCGCCGACGCTCCCACCATCACGCACATGTGCAGATCCGTGCGGGTACACGGAACCATCGCGGACGAGCCGCTGTGGCTGGTACCGCTGCTCGTCGTGAGTTCGATGAACGCAGCCGCATCACCTCCCATTGCTGCGTCCGCAATCTTCGAGGCGGTGACTTCGCTCATGGGCGACGCCTTGAACTTCGCGAGTGCATCGGGCCCTAATGCCTTGTTGACGAGTACGTCGGAACTACCGGGCAACACTACGCGACGCACATCATGGCCACGACAACACACGTCAACAGGCGTCAACTAACTGACGTGCAACGCTTTACGTCAGATTTGCAGTCGCATTCGGGCTTGCCCGGTTGACCGACTGGGCCGCTCGAGCCACGCGCTTCAGCTGCTAGTGAGGGCGGAGGTCTGGCCCGATGAGTGTTTGAGGCAACTTCTTCAACTGATCGTCGCGCAGTACGGCGCGCAGATCGGCTAGAGCTTTCTTCTGAAGAGCGTTCGCTTCACCTGTCTTCTCACGCACATTCGTAGCAACCGCGGCGGGGTCCGTGCCCGCTACCGGCGCCGACATGGCCGCTGTAATGGAATTCACCAGCGAGTCGGCGCGGGTCCGGTACGCATCACCAAGCAATCTGATTCTGGCGACCTGCGTGGAATCCAGCGAGAGCGACAGCGAATCCCTGAGTGCCAGTGTTTGGCGAAAGACGTTTGGCATGGTCGCCGCGAGTCGCGCCCGCAGTGAATCGGCATGTGTCGAA
>JALYYT010000101.1 GCA_030946285.1 Gemmatimonadota bacterium | reverse complement strand
GACCGCCGCGGCTCGAGCTCGACCCGGCTACCGCGTCTGCGACGCGCGCGGTACTGAAGCTCGCCATGGGAAACCGGCCTTCAGTCGCATCGCGTTCAATGCTCAGCGCGTAACGCTACTCAACCCGTCGGCGGCGGCAGTGCAACTAATACGGCCGTTGCAATGATGACCAGCATTCCGGTCACCAGCTCGGCCCACGCTGTACGACGGAACGTGATCACCGCTGCCGTTTCCGATTCGTAGCGTGTGAGAGCCCGGCGCATTCTGAGCCAGCTGTAAGCGCCGCCAGCGAACACGATCGCGACGAGGGCGAGCTTGATCAGAAGCGCCTCACCGTACGCAGAAGCAAGTAGCAGTGTCACCGAGCCGATGCGCAACCATGCCGCGATGCTTCCGGTTACGACAACGCACGCCGCGAATACGAGTGCGGTCGGACTGAAAGCATTCACGATTCTCGCTATGAGCGGCAAGCCACCGCCGAGCTCCGAGTCGCTGCTGACGATCATCGCCGCCGGCACGCCCGCCAGCGCAATAGCCAAGAGTCCGCCGAGCCAGCCGCCCGCCGCGAGCACGTGCGCCGTGTCCAGTGCCAACGAGAACGTACGGTAGCGGCTCGCCCCAGCCGCATGGCCCGACAGGGCCGGAGTCGCTGCCATGAGAACGGCCGCCGTGGCCGCCAGGATCCATGCGCCGGCGCGAAGAATCGGCCCATCCATCACCGCCGCAAGTGCAAAGGCTGCGCACGCAACGACAGCGAGGATCACTTGAGCGATCCACACATGCCCCCACGTTGTCTGCAGCAGCGACCAGACGCTTGCGTCGAGTCCGACTACCGAAAATTCTCCCCGCAGTCGGCCAAGGGAAGCGAGCAACGCTGCCAAGCCCGCCAGCAATCCGAGTTTCGCTCCGGCGCGAGCCGCGACCGGCGCGAATGCCGTACTCTGCCTCGACGCGTCTCCGCGCACAACCGCCGGAATGACGAGCACCCGCAACGCCACGACGCCGAGCAGTGTCACGATCGCCGCGAAGTTGAGCGCGCGCGCCACAGGATATACAGGCGGCCCTCGAGATCTATCCATCGATCCGCCCAGGAGCCGGGCTATCTACAGTAAGATAAATGACCCATTTTGCCCGAAAATCATCTGCTCTTACCCCCGGGCACTATGGCCGCCCGCCCGTGGGCCGGAGTAGTCGAGCCAATATGGCTTCCGGATGAGCATTGGATTAAAGATACCGGCAGACCACGAAATCCATCAGAAAGGGGGTATTGTTACTTCCTGGGCGTAAACACATGCCCGTCGCCATGGCGTGATACTCGCAGGCGACCGTCTCGACCCACGTTTGCGGTCGGGATCCCTGCTGCGGCAGGGCGCGACACAAAACAGGAGAAAGATCAATGATTGGCATCAACAGATGGACCGCACCAGTCGTCGCGGCGGCGGTGCTGCTGGCAGCCTGCAAGGGCAAGGAGCCGGCGAATCCTGCTTCAGCTCCGGCGGCTCAGACTCCGCAGACGAACGACTCATCCCTGACGTCGCAGACTGCCCAGCTCCAGGCGCAGAAGGATTCACTCTTCGGCGCGACCCGGAGCCTGCTTGCGGCGATGGCGTCCATCGATTCGGCCACATCCCGCGCAGGTATCAAGGCCAAGAACAAGGGTGAGCCGATCACTTCGTACGAAGAAGGGGTTCGTGCGCGCACCGTCGAGGCGCTTCAGCGTCTCCGTGTAACTCGCGCGCGGCTCAACACCATAAGCGAGCGCGTCTCGAAGCTTGGTGGCGAGAACAGCACACTCAAGACGCAAGTGGATGAGTTCAAATCCACGGTAGCGGCGCTGCAGACGCAGCTCGCTTCGTCCCAGGTCCGCGCGGACTCGCTGGTCCGCCAGCTCTACGCCGCCAACATCCGCGGCGACTCACTGCAATACCGGACGCAGCAGCTCGGCTACACCATCGATTCCACCGCGTATGAGAACCGTCGCGTCTTCGTGATCAGCGGCACGGCCAACTACCTTGTCAAGCACGGCGTCGTGCAGGAAGTTGGCGGATCGCGCTTCCCGTTCATCGTCAAGATCGGCCAGACCATCCGCCCGTCCAACGCACATCCGGACAGCACGCTCTTCAGGGCGTTCGACATGTCGGCTCTTACGACCGTCCCGGTGGATACCACCAAGACGTACGAGATCGTTTCGGCGCAGGATCTGAGCGGCGCCGACCGCTCGAACGCGAAGGGTCGCGTATTTCACGGTGCGATTCACATAACGGATCCCAAGATCTTCTGGAGACCGTCGCCATACCTGATTCTGCTCGTTCCGTAAGTGCTACACGCCCGACCGCATGAGCGGATTCGGTGAACCACACCAAAGCCCGGTTGCGCAATGCGACCGGGCTTTGGTTTTTCACATCGTCGCCCAGCGCCGATTGCGCCGGTACAATCCAGACTACTTGTTATCCGCCAACCTGTGGACGAGTCGGGACAGAAATTCCTGACCATCGTGGAGCGACTTCACCAGCATCCGCTCATCGCGGCCGTGTGCGCGTGAATCGGCAGGATCGCCGAAGAGCCCGCTCACGCCGTAAGTAGGAATACCCGACGCGCGAAGGAACCGACCATCCGTAGCCCCGGTCGACATCACTGGCACCACTGGCACGTTCGCGCCGAACATGGAATGCGTTATCTCCGTTACCGGTGTCATTATCTCTGCCGTAAGCGGGCTCGGAGCCGCGCCCGACTTTTCGTGGATCGCGACCGTCTCGGTGATCCTGACTCCCGTATCCGAGAAAACGCGGCTCAACGTGGCGCGGACCTGCTCCGGCGTTTGCGTCGGAACGATTCGGCAGTTGATGTTGGCGCTCGCCGTCTGCGGCAGGGCGTTGTACGCGTGACCGCCGGCGAGTCGGGTAGCAACGCAGGTCGTTCTCAGCATGGAATTGTACCGGGGGTCTGCTGACAGGACTGCGCTTGCAGGGCTGTTCCCCGGATTTGCGACGATCGCTCGCATAGCCGTTCCAACTGCCGGCGTCTCGAGGGCTGCAGTCTGGGTGAAGAATTCACGCGAGACTGCGTTCAGCTCGACAGGAAACTGGAAGGCTTCGAGTCGCGCGAGCGCGTGCACCAGCTCGTATATCG
>JALYYT010000046.1 GCA_030946285.1 Gemmatimonadota bacterium | reverse complement strand
CGAGTTGTTCCGAATGCTGGATGTCCATCGGCAGGGACATCGGTCGTTTCGTCGACCGGGGTCTTCCTGTTCGTATCTGTCTTGTGTTTTTTCATATCGACCCTGAGCTCAACTGGGCGAGCGTGCCGGCGGCGACGAGCCTCTCACTGATATCATGCCCCATTGCGATGCGCAACGTCGCACCGACGGTGATGATCTACGTCGCCGACGATGCGGGGTGAAGCGCGTGTGGCGAGTTGGTCACCCCGTGCGCGGACGCTACCCTTGTGCATGCGTGACGAGCTCGAGCGACTGCAAATGATGCTGGATGGGGCGTCGTATCCGGAGATCTGGCAGATCAGGATTTCATCGTGATGACGGAGAGCGCGTCGTCGGACACGCTTGTCATTGCCCTCGCCCAGCTCAGTCCCATCTGGCTCGATCGCGACGCGACCATCGCCAAGTCAGTTACCGCGATCACCGCCGCCGCCGCACAGGGCGCCAAGTTGATCGCGTTCCCTGAAGGCTTCGCGCCCGGGTATCCATTCTGGATCGAACGCACAAACGGCGCGCTGTTCGACAGCCCCGTGCAGAAGGCACTCTTCGCGCACTACCTCAACGAAGCGGTGCAGATCGAAGCGGGACATCTGGTGTCGATTCAGGATGCAGCCCGTCGCGGCAACATTGCAGTGATCTACGGCTGCATCGAGCGGCCTGCTGATCGGGGCGCGCACAGCGTCTATGCGAGCCTCGTGTACATCGACGTCATGGGAACGATCCGTTCGGTGCACCGCAAGCTCGTGCCGACCTACGAAGAACGCCTCGTCTGGTCGCCCGGCGATGGCCATGGTCTGCAGGTCCACGCGCTCGGCCCATTCACCGTCGGTGGCCTGAACTGCTGGGAAAACTGGATCCCGATGGCGCGCGCCGCGCTCTACGGGCTGGGCGAAGACCTGCACGTCGCGGTGTGGCCGGGAAGTGACTACAACACGCGCGACATCACCCGATTCATCGCACGCGAATCACGGTCGTACGTGCTGTCGGTGAGCTCCGTCATGACGTGCGACGACATTCCCTCCACGGTGCCTCATCGCGACCTGATCATCGCGGGCGGTGACGACACACTGGCCAATGGTGGGTCGTGCATCGCGTCACCGGACGGAAGCTGGCTGGTGGAGCCGGTGATCGGTGTGGAACGGGTGATTGTCTCGACGATCGAACACCGACGCGTGCGCGAAGAGCGGCAGAACTTCGATCCATCCGGGCACTACGCGCGACCCGACGTGCTGCAACTCTCAGTCGATCGGCGACGGCAGGCGACCGTGCGGGTCATCGACTGATCACCGTACGCGGGTGTCCGTGATGCTAGCCGAGGCCGCGACCCAGCATCCTCTCCTTCTTCCCTTTGCGGGCAGCTCAGCTCATCCTCGATGGAGCGTGGACCGTTACGGCGGAGCCATCGGCGATGAACGCTGACGACGGTCGACCACGCAGCACGGCGGCGAGCTCGCCTCCGTAGACGCCTTCCAGATCTCCGTTGATCGTCGCCACGTCGGCCGTCCACACCTTCCAGCGCGGATGCGTGACCTGATACTCGACCGTGCCGCCGTCACGTTGGCGCGTGTATCCCCAGTAGTGCTCCGTGATGAACGCCTCCCGGCTATCCGGGGCAGGCTGCTGTCCCACGCCACGAGCCTCCGCGCGCAGTGACGTCCATCCGTTGCCCGTCCGCCACGCGTACTCGACGGACTGCGGCATTCCTTCCTCACCTGAAGGCCCGAACGAGTGAAGCATGGGAAGCGAGCGATACGGCTCATTGTAGAGCAATCGCGCGGTCGTGGCGATCGCCACGCGCGGCACGAGCTCGCGAACGAACGTGACGCCGCGACGGACTTCATTGGGGAGTGTCCGTCGAACGTAGAAGCGGAGGTTGACTTCCTCGAACGTGCGATGCAGCGGGACGGGAATGCCGAGGACGCGCGTGTCGTCGAACAGGAAGCCGACGAGGCTCACATACGTGGTGCCCTGCCAGCTGTCGAGCGTCGTGCCGCGGGGCACCTTGGGCGCGAGGATCGACGGCTCAGCCGCGAAGTTGAGCATGACGAGATTGCGCCACTGCGCGGTCAGGAACGGACGCTGCATTGCACGAAGGCTGCGGTGTGCGAAGAGGACAGACGAGGGGAGCGCGCCATTCAGGGATTCAGACTGCACGCCATCGCCTGCTGCAACAACGCGGAATCCCGCCGGAGCGGACTGGGCACTCCAACGTCGGTGAATCCCGCCCGCCTGTAAAGCTGCAGCGCCGCTTCGCGACCGAGGGAAACCGTCAGCATCATCGTGCGCGCTCCGGCTTCATGCGCCCACCGCATAGCCGCCTGAAGCAAACCTTCACCGACGCCTCGTCGCCGCGCGTCAGGGTGAACCCAGACTTGATAGAGCGCCGCGATGGTGGTGTCGTTCGGATCAATCCGTACCCAGCATAGCCCAACCGCGCGACCGTCGTCCTCCGCAACGAGTGGCCGGTCCAGGGCGGACGTCGAACCATTGGCGAGTCGCGTGATCCATTCTCCATCCGTAAAGGCCTGCTCGCGCGCGAGCGTACTTCCGAAAGCATCGGGCGCCTCCCGCAGGGCGGCGAGGCGAAGGTCCCGATACATCTCCCACTCATGTCCTTGCATTGGACGTACGATGAACATCTCGAGCGCTCGCGATGACAGTGTGGAAGCGATGCGACGAGATCGCGCCGCCCACTGAACATTCTGGCCGCGGCGACTCGCCGCCAGCGCGACCTAGCGTTTTACCGCTGGAAGCGCTGAGGGTGGAACGAGGCCAAGCAGCCGCATGTAATTGGAGATCTGGCTGTAATGCTCTGCGAGGTCTGTTACCAGCAAAAGGGGATAGCGCATGCGAAGCACCGCTACCGGGCCGCCGGGAGTGTCCGCCATCAGCGTGTCCGCGAGGCTGGCGTCAGAGAGACCCTCGATCGCCGCGGCGCAGAATACCAACGATGCTCGTACGCGGGCAATCAGCGTGTCTTTCGGCCACAGCGCCTTGACCGTATCGGCCAGGGAATCTTTCGCCGTCATGACGTGTTTCGTCGCGCCGAACAGCGAGCACAGTCCATAGTTCGCACCCTCGAGATGCTGCGCGATGAAGCCCACGCTCTGCTGGGCTGGCGTCGGCCGAAAGCCATACCGAGCCGCGGGGATGGAATCGAACGCCATGAGGAGCCAGCCGCCGTACGGTCGCCCGAAGGAGAGGAAGTTCCGCGCGACCACGTTGGAGGCCGGGGCGGTGGAGGCGCGCGACGCGTCCTGAGCGCTGAGCGATA
>JALYYT010000043.1 GCA_030946285.1 Gemmatimonadota bacterium | reverse complement strand
AGATGAGGAGCCCTGCCCCCTTCGCGGACAGACCCACGGTCGTCACCAGCGTGTTTACGCTTGCCGTACCCGCTACCCGCCGGTCCAACGTTCCACGCATTCTGCGGGTGGATCCGGAGGTCTGGATGCGGGAGATGGAGAGCACGCTTTCCGCAGCATTCGATGCCCAAGACCCCGATGCGCTTCTCGCTGTCGACGATCGAATATGGGGAGCCTGGGTCAGCAAGGTAATGTACGGTCTCCTCGCCAATGAACTCGGTTCTCGAAACGTCGGCATGGAGAGCCGCCTAACCTTGCCAGATGAGCTGGAACATGTCCGGCAGCTAGCACTGACATACCGAGACTTCTTCCGCGCTTTTCTTCTTTCGACCGCCACGCAAAGTAGCGTACTTTCGATCGTTCCGTTTCGTACGCAGTTCGACAAGCGTGAGGGGGACTTAACTGTATTCAACACAGGCGAATCCGTCGGGACTCTCGTCATTCAAGTTCTCGGGGTTGCGGCGTTTGTCAGCGTTCGTGACGCTGGGTACTGCGCTGCTTTAAGCAATTCGTATACGGCAGCGGCCCGTTCGCTCGAACTCAATCCAATTCAACTGATTGAAATATATTGCCGCTACATTGACCACTTAAACAACCGGCTATCCGCCCGCGAAGCTCGCGTCCTCAAAACGCTGACAGGTCTTGAACTTCAGTGCTTCGGAACTAACGTTCCAGGTCCGGCCGTACAACGGTTTCTAGCGCCGCTGCTGCGGGATAAGCTCGGACCGCTCGGCTTCACGCCGACGGATATAAGCGACCCGCCTCAGACTTGGCTATTGGATGGCGACGATCGACCTCGCCATCTACCTTTGGACGCAACTCGGGGAAAGTCACCGCACCGGAAGTAGCCGCTTGGAGCCCATATCAGCGCACGACTTCGGCACGACGGTTGCGCTCTAGAACGCCGACTGCCCGAGCAGGTCATGAGCCGAGCAGACCAGGTGAGTACACCTTCAGTCGTCCCCTGGTCGGGCGCTGGAGTAGATGCGGGCCAGCCGGCTGCGGGAAGGTTCCGATGGAGCAGACTTGTCCAACGCGCGCTTGAGTGACAACGGACCCATTTCGGAGCTCATCTACCGCCCATGCGTCACCATGCCCGACCAAGGCTCACAATGGCGGGCCTGCTTGCCTGGTCCTGCCTCCGAGCCTGGCTAAGGTCCTCACGTGTCACTTCGTCAGGGTGGTCCGACGCCGCCGGTACGCGACGTCGACCTTGCCGACCTCCTGCTCGACGTCACGGACATCCTCGACTGCCCCGATATCGACGCATATCTGTTTGGCTCGCGGCGGTTTACTACGGGGAGCCTCCGTTCCGACATAGATATCCTGGTCTCCGGCCCCTCGCTCATCACGCGCGCTCAGGCCGAAGAGATCTGGGAGCGAGAGCCGTACCTGGACATCTTTTACGGCAACGGCGGCGAGGTCCGCAGCCTCGTGAACGAGTCCACGATCGTGATGGAAAGCCGGGACGCGCTGGTTAGAGCGCTGGACGCGGTCCCGCTCTACGAGCGAGGGACATGGTCGCCGTCAGCGGACCAGTTCCGCGTGCAGCACGTACTCGCCGAACGCCAGCCTATGGCCACCATCATCGAGCTGTACGAGCTGGGCCAAACACCACCAGGAGCGAGGTCGGACATCCTCGCAATGGCAGCGCTCGCCGAGGAATTCAGGGCGGCGATTGAAGCTCTCAATGCGACACGGGACGGAGACCGAGCGCGGGTGCGCCTACGCGACCGCGGCGGCTCCGAATGGCGGATCGAGATCGCGCTTATCAACAGCATGGGATCTGTCCAGGCTGCGCTCGAAACACAGGACGCTCTTCGACGGACCAAGGCGCCGCACGTGGTGCTGCTGGGCCTCGCTGCCGGGTATCCCGATGAGGTTGATCTCGAGGACGTTGTGGTCCCTGAGCAGATCATCTATTACGAGGGCCAGAAGGTGACGGTCGAGGGCTCGGACGCTGCACCAAGCTGGCGCACGACAAATCGGAAGGTTCGTAGGATCGCGTCTATCGCACCCGATCTCGCTGGATTGGCTGTCGGCAGGGATACGGTCCATGTCCACACCGACGTCGTGATGGCGTGCGGTGAGAAAGTCGTGGCCTCAAGCGAGTTTCGGAGGATGCTGGGGCCAAGTCACCGAAAGCTGGCGTGTCTAGACATGGAGTCGTTCGGCGTCGCCTGCGCTGCGGAGAGTCGACGAGCGTCGTTTTCCGTGATCAAGGGGGTTTCGGACTTCGCGGACGACAAGAAGAACGATGGCCACCGCGCTGCAGCAGCGCTTAACTCGGCACTGGAATTCCGAGTCCTGGTCGAGGAGAAGGCATTCGCTTTCGACCGAGACGACTAGATCAGAGAGACCAGGCTGCGTCAACCGTTCGACAAGCTGCTCTAGACAGATAGGGCCGCGCCCGGCGCAGCCGTGATCTGTGCACGACTGCGGCACGAGCCGGCGCGCCCGATAACTCCCCGGGCGGTGGTGATCTCGGTTTGCAGCCACAACGGGCTGCCTGACCGAAGGAGAGCACATGTCCGCGAGCACAAGCGTCGCTGTTGTAATGGTCGAG
>JALYYT010000029.1 GCA_030946285.1 Gemmatimonadota bacterium | reverse complement strand
CCCAGGTGCCGGCCGGGTACGAGGTAGTTTTGGATGTAGTCAGTGACGGCGTCGGCGAGCGGGGTAATAGTGGCGGAAAATCCGGCGGACCGCAGTCTCGAGATGTCTGCCTGAGTAAAGTACTGGTACTTGCTCCGCAGCTAGTCCGGCATCTCGATGAAGCGGATGTTCGCTGGACTGCCAAGCGCCGCGAATACCGCGTTCGCAAGATCCAGCCAACTGTTGGCGGTTCCGCTCCCGATGTTATAGAGTCCCGCCGTATTGTCCGCAGCAGCAAGGTGCAGGGTCATGTTCACCGCGTCCTTGACGTAGAGGAAGTCCCGTTTCTGCTCTCCGTCAGCGTAATCCGGCCGATAGCTTTTGAACAGCCGGATCTCACCCGTTTCCTGGATCTGGCCGAACGCCTTGTTCACGAGGCTCCGCATCTCGCCCTTGTGACCCTCGTTCGGCCCGAAGACGTTGAAGAACTTCAGTCCGACGATCTTGTTCAGGAGTCCGCGCTGCGCCGCGTAAAGATCGAACATCTGCTTTGAATAACCGTACATGTTGAGCGGACGCAGGCTACGGAGATTCGCGAGCGATGCATCGTCGCTCATTCCGGCATCACCGTTTCCGTATGTAGCCGCGGAAGACGCGTACACGAACCTGGAGCTGGCGGCGAGCGCGCAGCTCGCGAGTTCCTTCGTGAACTGGTAATTGTTGCGTGCGAGGTACGCGGCGTTCCGCTCGGTGGTCGCGGAGCACGCACCCATGTGCAGCACCAGGTCGAATCTGCCCAGTGCGCTCGAGCCCATGCGTGGGATCAGATCGTCGGCTTCGAGATAATCCTCGAAGGCCAGCGGTGTAAGGTTGCGCCACTTTTCGCTCGACTCGAGGAAGTCGGCTATGACGATACGCTCGCAGCCGCGCCGGTTCAGCTCCCGCACAAGCGCGCTCCCGATGAACCCCGCGCCGCCCGTCACGAGCACACGGGCCTTTGAAAAGTCGATCATGCCCGGGAATCTACAACTGGAGCGCCGTTGAGCGGACTTGCGCGATTCCACGCCGAACGTGGACCGCCTCCTTGAGTAACCGACGACCGCCGCATAACTTACCTCGGCTCCAGGAGGGGTGGCCGAGAGGCTGAAGGCACCGGTTTGCTAAACCGGCATAGGGGGTCAACCTCTATCGAGGGTTCGAATCCCTCCCTCTCCGTAAATTCTGCGTACTGCTCGGGCCCGGTCACCGCGACGGGCCCGTTCGCATTTTCACCCATATTTGTGACATGACCACTTTCCCGGCAGCGCGTGTTCGGTTTGCGCCGTCACCCACCGGATACCTGCACGTGGGAGGCGCGAGAACGGCGCTTTTCAACTGGCTGTACGTGCACCGGTTCGGCGGGAAGTTCCTCTTGCGAATCGAGGATACCGACAAGGCTCGCAGCACCGACGCGAGCACGGCTGCCATCTTCGAGGGACTCGAGTGGCTCGGACTTGGATGGGACGAGGATGTCGTTCATCAGGGCGCGAATCTCGAGCGCCATCGCGCAGATGTGAAGCAGCTGCTCGAGGTGGGACTGGCGTACCGCGATTTCACTCCGCAGTCGGTGCTCGAAGAGCGACGCGCCGATGCCCAGGCGCGCGGCGAAACCTACAAGTACAAACGCGAGTGGGCGGAGATCCCGTTGCGGGAGGAAGAGAACCGGCTTGAGCGCGGCGACCCTTACGTGGTTCGCTTCCGCGTTCCGGAGGAGTCGGGCGTCACCGAATGGGAAGACATGGTGCACGAGCGCATCGCATTTCCGAACAAGGACGTGGATGATTTCGTGATCCTGCGCTCCGACCGCACTCCCATCTACAATCTCGCAGTGGTGTCCGACGACATCGCGATGGGTGTGACCCTGGTCATGCGTGGCGACGACCACATATCGAACACCCCCAAGCAGATCATGCTCTATCGGGCGCTCGGCAAGCCGGTTCCGCAGTTCGCGCATCTTCCCATGATTCACGGTCTCGACGGCAAGAAGTTGAGCAAGCGACACGGCGCCACCGCGGTCGGAGACTACCGGCACGAAGGGCTGCTTCCGCAGGCGATGGTCAACTTCCTGGCGCTCCTCGGCTGGTCGCCGGGCGGAGACCGCGAGGTCATGTCCCTCTCCGACATGACGGAGCTGTTCTCGCCCGAAGGGCTGCAGCGCAAGGCCGCAATCTTCGACCCCAGGAAGCTGGAGTGGATGAACGGACAGCACATGTCCATGATGCCGCTCGCGGATCTGGAGCCTGTGGTGACGCGCGCGATAGTGGCAGCTGGATTGGCGACTGAGGCTGATCTCGCCCAGCGTCACGACTGGTACCTTCAGCTCGTGGACCTGCTACGAGTCCGGGCGCGAATCGTGGATGACATCGTTCGTCAGGCGGGGCCGTATTTCCTCGACGCTATCGTCTACGATCCCGAGGCCGTTGCAAAACAGTGGAAGGACCGTAAAGGTTCTGTAAACTTGCTTCGGTCCATTTCGGAGGCGCTCGGCGCCTCACGCTCCTGGGATGCGGCCACCCTGGAAGCGGACCTGAGAGGGCTCGCGGACCGGTTGGCCATTGGTGGCGGCAAGCTCTTCCAGCCAATGCGCGTGGCCCTGACGGGGCTGACGGTGAGCCCCGGGATTTTTGACGTCCTCGTGATGCAGGGACGTGAGTTGTCGCTGAAGCGAATCGAACAGGCGATCGAACATCTGGACTCGCAAACCGATGGTTGACCGTTCTGGTTTCTGGACACATGTTGTGTGCAGGAACGTACAACCCAGACACCCCGGAGTGGCTTATGTCTGAGCAATTGACCCGACTCGAAAGCTCAGTCTATCAGTATCTGCTCGACTTCACGGCAGAGCACACGTACCAGCCGAGCATTCGCGATATCGGCAAACAGTTCGAGATCAAGTCGACCAAGACTGTATCCGATCTGCTGCAGTCGCTCGCGAGAAAGGGGTACATCGAGCGGGATCCGTCGCGATCACGCGGCGTCAAACTGCTTGGTTTTACCGGCGCAGTTCAGTCAACACCCGTGCCCTACTACGGCCGGATACACGCAGGTGAGCCAGCGCTGCTACCTGAGCATCGCGAAGGCTTCATCACGATGGACAGGCGATTCCTTCCCTCGGAGCGCGTGTTCTTTCTCAAGGTGAAAGGCGAGAGCATGATCGGCCGCGCCATCGAGAATGGAGATTTCGTGATGGTGGATCCAGCGACGACCGCCAAGGATGGCGACATGATCGCCGCAAGGCTCGGTGACGAGGCGACCATCAAGACGCTCTCGCACGAAGGTCAGACGGTACTGCTAAAGGCTGCGAATCCTGCCGATCGCGACATTTCAGTGAGTGCGCGCGACGACTTCGGAATTCTGGGAGTCGTGTGTGGAGTGTTCCGGCCCTTCAGCGTGATGAATAACCAGAGCGCCAAGGCCGCATCCGGCGCGATGGTATCATGATGTAGCAAGTGCCCGGTAGCCGCGCTCGGCAAGCGCGGCTACCGGCGCTGGCTATTGTGGCTGGGAGGTGGCCGCTTCGGCGGCCTTTTTTATTTCCTCTGCTTCGCGACGTTCCTTGTCCTTTCGTTCGCGAATGCTCTTCACGGCCTTGTCGAAATCGGCGTTGTTCATGCCACGCTGCGCCTGCTCGAAGATTTCGTCGTGCCGGGAATTGAGCGTCCTGTTGCGCTCGTAGGTGGTGGGGTTGCCGGTGAGGTTGATCGGCAGCATCGCAAGCACCGCCGTCGGAATCGACACTGGACCAAGCCGAATGAATTTGCTGTCGATCCCGTACTTCTGGCCGTTCTTCTCGAACGTCCAGTCGCCGGGTGCGCGCTTGCCCGCGTTGGCTACGCGAACGGAATCGTTGTACGCACCGATATCCGCCACAATGACGCTGTCGAGTCGTTCGGTCGACGTCTTGGGGGCACTGGAAATCCGTCCCGGTGACGACCATACGCGCGGATCTTCATAGCGCGGCTGAATACCCCGCAGCTGCCCACCACCACCAATGAGCGGCCCGCTCGACGGGCCGTTCGACACCACAGGGGGACCCTTGGGAGCCGGCGCGAGGTTTGTTGGCACCGTCGTCGGCGCAACAGGAATCGCCACCGCGCTCGGCTTTCTCGACACCCCGTCGCCGCCATTCCTTCCCGGAATTGGCGGCCCTGGTATCTGCAACTTTGGAAGCGACAGGAATCCTATGTGCTCGACGACCGCTTCCGCCGCGGGCCTGCCGAACGTCAGAAAAAACGCGTGCCTCGCCAGTATCGCCTGGATGAACAGCGCACCCACGAAAACGTGGATGACGATGGAAGTGATCCATGCGCCCGACGGGCGGCGGAATTTCATCTGCAGCCTAGTCGTCGAAGGACGCGAGAACTTTTCCGGCACGGGTCGCTGCTTCGCGAATCCTCTCCGGCGATGTGATGAACGAGATGCGGAAGAACCCTTCACCGCCCTTCCCGAAGGCTGCGCCAGCCAATACGACTACTCCCTCCTCCATCAATCTCTCGGCGAACAGCTTGCTCGGAATGTGCGCGGGGAGCGGAATCCAGAGATACATCGCTGCTTTCGGCACCTCGCATTTGAAACCGTTCGCGCGAAACGCCTCGACCGCAGCGTCACGTCGCTC
>JALYYT010000016.1 GCA_030946285.1 Gemmatimonadota bacterium | reverse complement strand
GCGCAAGACCTGACCCCGATTTGACCGCCCGATTTGACCCCGATTTGACCGTAACGGATTATGTTGAAGGGACGCGACGAGACTGCACGTACCGTGACCCTGACCATCAACATGAACGACCAGCAAGCGATGCACTCCAGTGAGACAACGGAAAAGCACGAAATCGCCGTCTTCGCCGGCGGCTGTTTCTGGGGAGTCGAGGAAATCCTTCGTGACGTCCCGGGCGTGCTCGACACCGACGTAGGATATACCGGCGGCTGGCTGGAGAATCCCGCTTACGAAGACACTCACGACAGCAAGTCCGGACACGCGGAATCAATCAGCATAACCTTCGACCCCGGCGTGCTGAGCTACGAGGACCTGCTCGAGAAGTGGTTCTTCAAGCTGCACGATCCCACGACGCTCAACCGTCAGGGAAACGACATCGGCACCCAGTACCGTTCGGCGATCTTCCCGCAGTCGCCGGAACAGGCCGAGATCGCGAAGCGGGTGATCGAGCGAGTGAATGCGTCTGGGAAGTGGAAGAAGCCGGTCACGACCTCCATCGAGCCGGCCTCAACCTGGTACAGCGCCGAGAAGTACCATCAGGACTACCTGCGGAAGAACCCCGGTGGGTACAGCTGTCACTTCATGCGCGCCTGAAAAGCGCTTGAAGTTGCGAGCTCGGTGTCGCGCCGGATCAATGCATGATGGCCCAACGGCATCGCCATCGAGTCCCGCGGCGATGCTCGCTCTCGCGACGGCGATGACCGTCGCAGGGTGTTCGGGGCGCACGAATCGCGTTCCGTCCTCGAGCTACACGCCGCGCATTCGCGAGGTCGCGGTGACTACGGTGCCATTGCTCGTCAAGGAACAGCGCAAGCTCTTCCCATTCCTCGACAAGGCATTCGCGAAGGGCGGCGCGCTCGACGGAAAGGAAGTATTTGCCTTCTCTCCCAGCACGATCACCGTGGTGGAAGGCGACACCATCCACTTCACATTCATCAATCCGGAGGACGACGTCAATTCGTTCGTCCTCCCCGATCTCGCTGTGCCGCTTCCCCCGAACCGGATCGTGACCGCTACCTACGTCGCGAAGCGCGCCGGGATCTATCCAATCCTGTGCGCGATCCAGTCGCACCTGCCGATGATGTCTGGCGAGTTGGTCGTACTCTCGCCTGCGGCAGCCAGTGCCACGGAAGCCACCTCCTCAGCATCCGACGACGCGGCGCATTAGGTCGGAGTGCAACGTGCGCATGACGGCGCGTTAGCGCTTTCCAGGTCACAGTGCACACCTTGCCCACGCGCTGACCAAGGCGCCGTCGGCCGAACAGCTCAAAAAGGAATGGGTCTCAGCCGGCGGCTAGCGATCGGCGCGGTCTGATCGTCACGTCCCCCCAGTCTCCCCCCCAATCTCCGGCTCCGGATGACTACGCCGTGAGCCCGCGAATCGCGGAACGATCGATCTCCGCGAGACTCCGCCGGCCCATGAGCGCCATCGCCATCTCCAGCTCACCACGCAGAATCTCGACGACGCGCTGAACACCGGCCGCGCCGCCAACTGCAAGCCCGAAGCAATACGGCCGCCCTATCAGCACCGCCGTCGCGCCGAGAGCGCGCGCCTTGACGATATCGGTGCCTCGCCGTATCCCGCCATCCACGAGAACCGGGATTCGTCCGTCCACGCGCGCAGCAACTTCCGGCAGTGCGTCTATCGTCGCGGGTGCCGTGTCGAGAATTCTTCCGCCGTGATTGGAGACGAGTATTCCCGCAGCACCGGCCGACACCGCGTGATCGGCGTCGTCGGCGTTCAGCACTCCCTTGAGCAGCACGGGCACGGTCGCTATCGAACGCAGCCACTCGATATCCTTCCACGTCACGACCACACCGCGTCGTGTATCCGTGACCGCATGACCGCCGGAACCAAGCTGCGTCATGTACGGCGCGGTCACGCCAGGGGGCAGCCTGAACTGCGCGCGTGTCTGCCGATTTCGCGCTCCCTGAACCGGAGTGTCAACGGTGACACAGAGCGCCCTGCAGCCGACAGATTCGGCCCGCTGAACGAGATCCCGGGTCACGCTTCGGTCCGGCTGGATGTAAAGCTGCATCCATAACGGCGCCGTCGCCACACGTGCGATGTCTTCAAGCCGTGTCGTTGTTGCCGTACTCACGACCCAGGTGACCCCCGCTGCGCCCGCGCCGCGCGCCGTCGCGAGTTCGCCTTCGGGATGGATCGCACGATGATAAGCGGTCGGCGCCAGCAGAATGGGAAATGCCATCTGGTGCCCGAGCAGACTCAGCGACGTATCGATGTCACTGACGTCCCGGAGCACGCGCGGCTGGAGCTGGATTCGATCGTACGCTGCACGATTCCAGTGCAGCGTATTCTCGTCCGCTGCCGCGGACGCGACAAACTCATACGACATGTGCGACATGCACTCTCGTGCATAATCCTCGAATTCGGGAAGGCTGAATACGTCCTGCAGTTGGACTCCGCATGAAGCGAACGCGACTTCGTCACGTTCTACTGATCCAGCCTGCGCGCTCTGAGCCGGGAGCATAGCCGCGGCACTTGCCGCGGCAGCCGATTGCAGCAAAGACCGTCGAGTAACCATTGTCCACCCCGGGATGAAGAAAGAAAGGCTCACACGAACCTGAGGCTCGAGCCGCGACGCCGCCAGCCCGCTCCGACACCCGTGCGGGTCCGTCCCCGATAGCATGGTCTGCGGACCCGTCCGTACCTTGTCGGGCATGACCCTTTCCTTGGGAAATGCCGATGCATTCCGTGCCGGGCTGGAAGCCGCGTTGCCGGGCCGCTACAGCATAGAGCGCGAACTGGGGCGAGGCGGGATGGCAGTCGTGAATCTCGCGCATGACGTGAAGCACGACCGCATGGTCGCCATCAAGGTGCTGGATACCGAGGACAGCATTGCTCTCGGCGCCGAGCGATTGCAGAGGGAGATCCGGATGCTCGCCCGGCTGCGGCATCCGTTCATACTTCCGCTCTACGACTCTGGAAAGGCGGCCGACGCGAGGTCCGCACTGCCTCCTCCAGTGATGAACGAGCTGCCTCCTCTGTACCGCGCATTCGTCCATTCGACGTGCGGCGACAGGGAATCAACTCTCACCGATCTCGAGCGTGGCCTCGAACAGCGTTCGGACCGGATGCATTCGATCACGACACAGCCTTTGTTTCGCGAGTATCACGCTGAACCGCGTTTCATCCAGCTCGTGCAGAACATGAGGCTCTCGCTGCCAGCCGGCGGCGAATAGCATTCGCCACTGGCTACGCGATCGGACTCTCAGACTGCTGCGTACGTCATCAGGCAAGATATCGAGAGATCGCCATCCCGATGGCCGCGAGAACAAGAAGTGTGGTGTTGGCAGCACCCACGCGCGACAGGCGAATCTGCAAAGCCTTTTCTTCCGCAACGAGGTCTGATCGTTGGGCCTCGGTGGCCGAAATAATCTGCGCATCGAGCGCGACCATGCGATCCACGGCGGGTCGCAGGAAGAAGAAGGCCAGTAGAAACGCCAGAATTGCCGCCGCACCACCGTACACGAATCCCTGACTCAACGGAGCGGCGAAGTAGCTGGTCGAGAAACCGGACGAGTCGATCCACATCAGGCGCAGACCGGCGAGTATCACCAGAAGTGACACGATCGGAAGCGCAATAAACAATTTGCGATGATGCAGCGCGGTCATCGTGGAACCGACATCTCGGCTGGACCGTCCAAGTGCCGGCACCAGGAAAACGGATATGAAGAACGCGCTCCCGAGCCAGAATATTCCGCCGAGAATGTGGACAAGCCTGAGCACCATGATTTCAGCCATCGCCGCTCCTGGTTCGACGTTACCGCGCCGCGATTCGCTTCCGCTTGTTCTGTGGCAACGTGCCGTTGCGAACTTTCTGCTCACGTGACGCGTGAAAATCTCCTCAGGACGGCTCGCACGTTCAGACCATCCTGGAAGGCTCGACGGTCCAATGTGGTGCATCGGGTACTCCGTGCGCCAGACTCTCCGCTTTTCACGGACTCAGGGTTCGATCGGTCCCTCAGCGCCGACCGCGACGCCGAGTGGGACGGCAGCGACATTTCCGCCGCGTAGCCACTCGTAGGCGTGTGCCGCCGAGATCATGCCGGCGATTGGAGCGATCCAGTAGATCCAGTGAGCTGTCCAGACACCACTCGCTACAGCAGGTCCGAGCGAACGGGCCGGATTCATGCTCGCTCCCGTGAGCCACCCCTGCAGGGCACAGAATCCTACCGTCCCGCCTATCGCAAGTGGACCGATACCACCCGGCACTCGCCGATCGGTTGCGACGGCGACGATCACCAACATCAACGCGAACGAGAAAATAAACTCGACGCCGAACGCCGCGGCGACGGCGATGTGCGGCAGAGTCGCGCCGGTATTCGCGACGTCACCGATACCGAAGCGCAACACCAAGGCTCCTGCGATCGCTCCCACACACTGTGCGGCGACGTAGGGCACTACTTCGTCTCGCGGAAACCGTCCGATCGACCAAAGCCCGATCGTCACCGCGGGGTTGATGTGTGCACCGGAGATGTGACCGGCCGCTACGATCACACCGATTACGACGAGCATGAACGACAAGGCGATTCCAACCGCACCGAGTGCGTTCCCGGATAATACGTCGGTCATGACCGATCCCGCCCCGACGATCACGAGAAGCGCCGTTCCGCCAGACTCTGCCGCCATGTGCCGCCAATCGACTTTCACCGTCTGGTTCCGCTTAGCGATGAGCCGTGGTCGCCACGGCACCGCCCGTACGAAGGAACGACGCGAATTCGTCCGGAAGATCACTCTGGAGAATGGCCGACGCCGTCTCGTCTACATCGTATTCGACGCGAATGAATTCCACCGTCACAGTCTCGTCGCCGATGTCCAGTAAAGCGTACCCTGCGCGCCAGTCTCCATCCTTGGGTCGGCCGACGCTTCCGGTATTCACAAAATGCACATCGGCGACGCTCCTGTGCCACGGCTTGTGGGTGTGTCCGAACGCGATCGCATCGCCCGGCAGAAGGACAGCGGACTCTGCCATCTTCTGCAGAAATTCAGGACTGCGGCTTTCCTCGACGTAGATCAGGTTGTTGGACGTATGGGCGTGAACCAGCACGAGCCTCGGGCCGGCAACGTGTCCTCCGCGAGTCTTCAAGTCGATCCGAAATGGAAGCGCGCTCAGAAACGCGACGGAGTCTCCAGTCACATGTCGCAGTGTCCATTCATACGAGCGATGCGAAAGCATCTCCTGTTCGGCGTTCTCATAACGACAGCCGCAGTTCCTGTAGTGGTTTGCAACTGTGGAGTCATAGTTTCCGGAGACGCCCATGATCGATCGGTCGCGCACGCGAGACACGACTTCGTTCGGGAAGGGGCCATACCCAACCAGGTCGCCGAGATGATAGACTGCATCAACGTCATTCCGGCGATCGATGTCCTGCAGCACCGCGTCCAGCGCCGGACGGTTCCCGTGGACATCGGACAGCAGCGCAATTCGCATCGACTATCTGCTCGGCGACGAAATATCCCGGACCATCACGATGGCTGAATCCGGACAGGCACCCCTGAATTCCACTGACTGCGTCACGGTTTCGGGGACATCGGCGCGCGTTGTACGCGTGAATCCGAAACGAGGAAAATAGTTTTCGGCCGTAGTCGTGAGGAGGAAGATCTGCTTCACTTCCTGCTCGGTCGCTACGCCCAGGATCGCGTTCACGAGCTCGCCGCCGAGTCCGCGCCCGCGCATCGAATCGGCAATGACGGCGGAACGAAGGAGAGCCGCGGAGCCGTAAAGTTCAAGCCCGATCGCGCCGATCAGTTCGCCATCAGCTTCCGCGACCAAGAAGTGGCCGATTGCGGACTCGACGCCAGAATAAGGCAGCTTGCTGACGCCGAGCAGGCTTTCGATAGCCGGCAGATCATCGCGAACTGCGACGCGAAGTGTCGCATGCTCTCGATCGGCAGAGATGGTACCTGTGTCGTTCATGTTCGTGTTCATGGGCAGCAGTCAGGTCCGCAGCATGATCCGGCCGAACGAGCCGCTTCAGGTTGTGCGGGTTTGCCTGCTCTTACAAAGCCACTGAAGAACTTGCCATCAATCTCACGCGCGAATGTTGCAGCGTCCAGACCGCTGCCTGCGAGAAACGCCGCAGCATCTTCGGCTGTGTACACACGCGTCGGCTCGATATCCGGATTCTCGAAGCCTGCTTCGCGCAACAATCCCAGAAACTCGTGCTCTTCCAGCGCACCTGCGACGCAGCCCATCCAGAGTTCCATGTTGCGACGAACGGCCGACGGCACGTCCCCGCGGACGATCACATCCGACACTGCGAAGCGACCACCCGGCTTAAGCACGCGAAACGCTTCCGTGAGAACGCGGCGCTTGTTCGCCGAGAGGTTGATGACGCAGTTCGAGATGATCACGTCAACGCTCTCATCAGGAAGCGGGATGTTCTCTATCTCGCCTTTGAGGAACTCTACATTGTCGGCACCTGCCTTCGCACGGTTCTCGTTCGCCAGCGCAAGCATCTCATCCGTCATGTCGAGTCCGTACGCCTTGCCCGTGGGGCCAACGCGCTTCGCGGAGAGCAGGACGTCGATTCCGCCGCCGGATCCGAGATCGAGGACGATTTCACCAGGATTGAGCTGCGCGAGAGCAGTCGGATTTCCACAGCCGAGCGATGCGAGCAGCGCCTCGGCCGGAATCCCCGCGACCTGTCCCTCGTCGTACAGATCCGCGGTGATGGGATCCCACGTTTCGGTGGTCGATCCGCAGCAACCACTCGAGCCGCAACACGACGCCGCGGTGTCGTTGTTGGTCACGCGCAGTGCGGCCGCGCCGTATTTCTGTTTCACTTCATCCCGGAGGCCTGACGCGGTAGCGACGTCGTCAGAACCTGCACGCTGGAGATTCACGGTAGTCATATCGTTATCCTATCAAGAAATGTTGATTGATTACTGAAAAAAAACAATCACCCGCAGCATTCACCTGCACGAAGCCTGAGCCGGCGCGCGGACGGCCGAAGGGCGCGGAGCGACTCCTCGGCTTCGTCGAACGCTGTGCGGTTCAGATCGTAGTACGACCAGCGGCCTTCTCGTCGGTCCGTGACGAAACCGGCATCCTTCAGAACCTTCAGGTGGAACGACAGCCGCGACTGCGCCGCGTCAAGCCGGTCCTGCAGCTCGCAAACGCACTTCTCCCCTTCATCGAGCATCTCGAGGATCGCGATCCGGGTCTCGTCCGAAAGTGCATGGAAAAGAGCGGTGGCGACCGACGTTCGGCTTGTGGAAGAAGGCATGGGTAAAATATATCAACAGATTTTGATACGTCAAGATCCCTGTCGAGGACCAGCTGTTCTTGTAGATTGGCGTGTCCCCAACCGTCTGCCAATGACCGTTCGCCTGCGTCGCGCCCTGCCAGTGCTCCTTGCGGGATCCCTGTTCGCATCGCACGCGCTGGTCAGTGCTGCGCAGCCAGCGCCGAGGCTGGAGCGATCGACGATGCGCGCGGATGACGGGCACTTGCTCATAGTCTGGTCGAAACATGCAACCCGGACGACGCGCGGTTCGATCCTTCTGCTGCACGGTCGCACCTGGAGCTCGCGCCCGAACTTCGATCTCCACGCGGGTGGTAGATCGGCGTCGCTCATGGATGCGCTCGCCGCCGACGGATACGCGGTTTACGCTCTGGATCAGCGCGGGTATGGCGCTACTCCTCGGGACAGCTCGGGCTGGCTCACTCCGGCTCGCGCGGCAAGGGATGCTTCGGAAGTACTCGAGTGGATCGCGAAGAGAGAGAGGAGCGCGGGCCGGGAACTGTCTCCACCGGCCCTGTTCGGGTACTCGCGCGGATCGCTGACAGCGGCGCTCGTCGCGCAGACTTACCCCGACCGGATGTCCGCGCTGATCCTTTACGGGTTTCCGCTGAAACGCTCGCCCTTCGCGAACGCTGCCTCGGACTCGACGGCTCCGAGACGTGCACCGACATCACTCGCGGATGCCGGCAGCGACTTCATCACCCCGGGCACGCCTGCGCCCGAGATAAAAACAGCGTACCAGCGTTCGGCGGTAGCCGCGGACCCGGTTCGCGTTGACTGGAAGGACGAAGGCGAATTTGCGGCTCTGAACGGCAATGCGATCCACGTTCCGGTAATGCTGCTGAACGGCGAGCGGGATCCGAACGTGGTCAACTCACGCGACGCCGAATTCTTCGCACAGCTCGGCGGAGTCGATCGGGCGTGGGTGATACTCGCCAACGCGGATCACGTGGCGCATCTCGAGCGGACCGCCGATTTCGTCCACGCCATCGTGGGGTTTCTCGACAAACCGGCGGCCAGGAAATAGAACATCGCGGCGGCGGCTGGAGGGACCGACGCGTGCGCTTTCCGGCCCCGTCATCGAATCAGACAGCAGCGCCGCGCGGAGCTCCCGCCGGCAGTGTCACTACGAATGTGCTACCGACGCCTTCCTCGCTCTCCACGGTGAGATCGCCCTTCATATTGCGAGCGATGTCACGCGCGATGGCAAGCCCGAGACCGGTGCCCTCGCTGGGACGATTGAGCGAGCGGTTTACCTGGACGAACGGGTCGAATATTCGTTGAAGCTTGTCCGGTGCGATTCCGATGCCCGTATCGGCGACGCAGATGGCTATCATGCCTTCAGGCGCACTGCAGCTGGCGGATACCGTGATGCTCCCGCCTTCACCGGTGAACTTCGTCGCGTTTGTCAACAGGTTCAGCACCACCTGGACGAAGCGCTCGCGGTCGGCGTGCACGGTCACGTCGTCGCCGACTGGCTCGACTGTGAACGTCAGGTTCTTCTCACGTACCTGGGGCGCCACGAACGTCGCGGTTTCACGCAGCGTCTCGCCAACCGGTACTTCCGACATGTGGTATTCAAGCCGGCCCGCCTCCAGCTTCGCGAACTGGAGAATGTCGCTGATGAGCGAAGTCAGGTGCGTACTGGACGCGCGTATGCGCTCGAGATCTTCGCGCTGCTGGTCCGTCACAGGCCCACGGACGCCGAGCGTAATGAGGTCGGCATAGCCGGTTATCGCATTGAGCGGCTGTCGCAGCTCGTGCGACATGTTCGCCAGGAACTGGCTCTTTGCCGCGTTGGCTTCCTCGGCCTCCCGACGCGCTGACTCCTCGAGGGTGACATCCGTGTTGGTTCCGAACCAGCGCAACACCTGCCCGTTATCGTCCTTCACCGGCGACACGCGAGTCAGGAAGGAACGGTACGTGCCATCGGCGGCGCGGAGCGGGAAGGTCATCTCGAACTGTTCGCCGGAAGCGATGGATGCCTGCCACCTCTCCATGACTGTGGGCAGTACGTCCGGATCATGCACGCTCTGCCATCCCCAGCCCTCCATCGCTTCCGATGTCGCGCCGGTGTACTCGTACCAGCGAGCGTTGTACCAGTCGATGAAGCCTTGAGCATCTGCAGTCCACGCGAGCGTAGGAATCGCGTCGGCGAGGGTGCGGAACTGACGCTCGCTCTCGACCAGTGCACGCTGGGCCAGGACACGCGGAGTGACATCCACCGAGTGCTGCAACACTCCAGTCACTGATCCGGCTGCGTCGCGCAGCGGTTCATACACGAAATCGAACCAGCGCTCGTCGGTAGAGCCGTCTGGCCGCGTGATGAGCACCGGCGCTTCATGCGCGACGTGCCGCTCGCCGGATGAATACACATTATCGAGAATGCTCGCGAACCCCTGCTCCGCGAATTCCGGGAACGCTTCAACGAACGATTTGCCGACCAGATCAGTGCGGCCGATAATCTCCTTCGCACGAGCGTTGATGAGCACGAACCGATGCTCCGGACCGGATGTAACCGAAACCGCGGCGGGCGCCTGAGAAAACACGTTCGTCAGAGTTCGCTCCGCGGTCTCGGCCGCCTCAGTGCGCTCCTCGAGCGCGGCGAGTGTGTTCTCCAGCTCTTCGCTGCTCGCCTCGAGTTCCGAAGTCGTGGCCTCCAGCTCAACGGCACTTTCCTGAAGCTGCTGGTTGGCAAGATCGAGTTCTATTGTCTGCTCGCGCAATTGTGCGTTCGCAGCCTCGAGCTCGTGACGGGAATTCTCGCTC
>JALYYT010000319.1 GCA_030946285.1 Gemmatimonadota bacterium | reverse complement strand
CCTCACCGCCGGCGCCGCTTCGGTCATGGACCTGGGGATCGCGCACGCGATCCACGAGTCGCGGTCGGACGCCGAAGACCCCGGTTTGACGCGGGTCGGAACATCACTTGGGACGCCTCGCTACATGGCTCCGGAGCAGGCGTGCGGCGACGCGGTTGATGCCCGGACGGATGTCTACTCGTGGGGTGTGATGGCGTACGAGATGATCTCGGGGCAGCATCCGTTCCCGACTGCGCACACGGTTCAGCGACTGATCGCCGCTCAGATCGCAGAGCGGCCGGCGCCGTTGATCGCGCACACCGCGACTGCTCCAGGGTGGATCTGCGGTCTCGTGATGACTTGTCTCGCAAAGGAGCCGGCGCTCAGGCCGGCGGACGGCGCAGCACTCGTTCACGCCGTGGAGTATGGCGAGGCGGGACAGGCGAGGGAGGGGATCCTGGGACCGGTACTGCGCAGGATGTTCGGCAAGGCCTGACCGCGGTAAGTCACTCGGTTATCTTCCCACGACCGACACTTTTCGACTTCATCCAGCCCGGATGGCGGAATCGGTAGACGCAGGGGACTCAAAATCCCCCGATGGCAACATCGTGCGAGTTCGAGTCTCGCTCCGGGCATGCTCGCAACACGCTCGACCTCCATTCACGCGCGTGCGCGGCGCTTCCCGAAATTCATGACCGTCGCGCCGCGAAATCTGTTCGTCACGCAGAACTATCCGCCGGAGAGCGGCGGAATGTCGCGTCGCCACGCGGAGCTTGTGCGGCGCTATGGCGAACCGATCGAAGTGTCGACGGTTGCGCATGACGCAGCGGCCGAAGTCGACGCCAGCGGCCCACATGTCGTTCACCGCCAGCCATTTCCAGCCCGCGCGGCGAAACTGTTCGGTAATGAGGTTCGCTGGGGACGCTGGCTCGCTTCGTATTGCCGGTCCGGAGTCGAGGTCATGCACTGCGGCGAGATCAGACCGGTTGGATACGCCGTCTGGTGGGCCAGCAAGCGTAGCGGCGTGCCGTACGTCGTCTACGTGAACGGCGGAGATCTTCTGCGGGAACGACAGAAGACGGCGCGCCACTGGAGCAAGAGAGTGAGTGCGTTTCGGCTGCTTGGCGATGCCGCCGGGATCGTTGCGAACTCCGAATGGACCGCGACTCTCGCTCGCGACATCATGGCCGAACTTCACATATCGGCCGCACCTCCGGTTGCGGCGATCGATCTCGGCACCGACCCGGGGCAGTTCAGTCCTTCGCGCGAAACGGGAAAGCTGCGCGCTCGACTTGACGCGGGTGATGATCCGATTCTTCTCACCGTCGCGCGACTCGTGCCGCACAAGGGACAGGACACGGCCATACGCATGCTCGCTCAACTTCGTCAAAGCCATCCGGACGTGCACTACGTGGTAGTAGGGAGCGGAAGCGACCATGAGCGACTTGTGGCGCTCGCGGAATCACTCGGAGTCGGGGATCGGGTTCATTTTGTCGGGCAACTGGATGACGTGGCTCTCGCCGATGCGTATGCGACGGCCACAGCGTACGTCGGAATGTCGCGACTCGATAATGCGATCAACGTGGAAGGATTCGGTATCTCGTTCGTCGAAGCGTCGGCGAGTGGAGCGCCTGTGATCGCGGGAGACTCCGGAGGGGTGCGGTCGGCCGTTCGAGACGGCCACACGGGATTCGTTGTCCCGGCTGAAGATGTGGGTGCGGCAGCCGCGGCAGCAGCGCGCATTCTAAACGATCGCGAGCTCCAGAAGCGGATGGGTGCCAGCGGTCGGACGTTGGTCGAGTCCCACTACAACTGGGATCGAGTCGCCGGTGAAACACGCGCGTTCGTGGACGAATGTCTCGAGCGGCGCACTCCGCGCGATTGACAATCATTTTCCCGGCGGGTTCATTACGACATGCGCTTTGCGCAGTACACCCATCTCCGGGAGTAGCATGTCCTCGATGACCCGTACGATCGAAGGCGAAGCGCTGGTTCGACACCTCTCACAGGACGAGCTGATAATTGACCGCGAGCTCCTTGCAGCGCGCGGCCGTTCGGCGCGGACGCTGGTGAAGGAGGGTCCGATGCGTCTGGTTCTGATGGCGCTCTCGCCTGGCGGTGACATGCCGGCTCACAGTACTGATGAACCCGTCACGATTCACGTTACCGAAGGGTCGGTCGTCTTTCACGCGGTCGGCAAGGACTACCACCTGGTGACCGGCGATCTCCTGATGTTCGCGGCAAACGTCGAGCACGCCGCGTCGACGGAGACTGGATGCGTATTCCTGCTGACCGTGGTGCGCACGCTGGCCGGAAGCGGCTCGAACGGCTCGTAAGGCAGCGTGAAAGCGCCCGCGGCGACATGTCGGGACATCACCGAATCGGACCTGCACGACACGCTCACGTCGTTCTACGATTCAATTACGGTCGATCCCAGACTGCGGACGTACTTCGACGACATTGACATGCCGTCGCACATGCCGCGCATCGTCGCATTCTGGTCCACGCTGCTGTTCCATACGCGACAGTATTCTGGCAACGCGTTCCGGCCGCATCTGGATATGCAGGGTTTGAGCGCAGATCACTTCGCACTCTGGGTCGGCTCGCTCGAAAACGTTGTCGACGCGCGGTTCGCGGGGCCGTCCGCGTCACTCATGAAGGATCTTGCACACCGCATCGCATACAGCATGCAGGTCCGCCTCGGCATCCCGCCGTTCGAAGCGTTCAGACCGTCAAGCTGAACCGAAGGGATTTCCGTTCATCGGGCATCGCGGCACAGATCGCCCAGCACCGCGGCGAAGAAACTCTTCGGTCGCACCGCGACGGGCTTCTCGTGCGTGTCCTCGACATCGAGCACCGCCTCGCCGCGCAGCATGTACTGCACCGACCGGATGGTGCGAGTCTCTTTCGTGCAATCGAACTCATTGAGCCCGATCACGGTGTCGAAGGAAAGGGTATCCCGTCCCGCCAGAAAGAGGCGCGGCTCGGAATCAACGCTGCGAATCCGGACTGTTCTGGTCGAGCCTTTCCGCACGATCGAGCTGGTATCCATGAACATCGCCGTTCCGCCGATGGCGCCGATTCCGACCCACGAATCCTGAGCGCGAGCCGTGACCGGTAATGCGGCTAGCACCGCGAGCGATGCCAGAGTCATTCCCCGTGCCCGATTCATTCGCCGAACCTAGCCGCCACCCGGGGCATTCGCCACGCGAGACAGCAAATTGCCCGCGAACGGATTATTCGTGTTGACCGCCGCCGATTGCGCCCTTCAGCCGCCTGAGCGGCTGGCCCGTAGCAGGGCATCGGCGTAACTTTCTGAGGTTTACACCCTCTCCTGACCCACAAATCCGAGAATGGCCACGTACAAGCACGCTTCCGTGCCGTCCAGCGGCGACCGAATCGGCTACGCCAACGGCGGGCTGCAGGTTCCCAACAATCCGATCATCCCGTTCATCGAGGGCGACGGAACCGGCCCGGATATCTGGGCTGCCTCGGTGCGCGTTTTCGACGCGGCTGTCGAGAAGGCTTACGGCGGCGAGCGGCGAGTTCACTGGATGGAGGTCTTCGCGGGCGAAAAGGCCTTCAAGAACTACGGCAACTGGCTCCCCGACGAAACGGTCGAAGCATTCGCGGAATTCCGTGTTTCGATCAAGGGCCCGCTCACCACGCCGGTCGGCGGCGGTATCCGCTCGCTGAACGTGACGCTCCGACAGGTGCTGGACCTTTACGCGTGCATCCGGCCGGTCCGCTACTTCGAGGGTGTCGGCGCGCCGGTCAAGGAACCGGAAAAGGTGAACGTCGTCATCTTTCGCGAGAACACGGAAGACGTGTACGCCGGAATCGAGTACAAGGCGGGCTCTGCAGAGGCGAACGCGCTTCGCACATACCTGCACGATTCCTTCGGCGCGAACATCCGCGAGGATTCGGCGATCGGAATCAAGCCGATGAGCAAGTTCGGCTCGCAGCGTCTCGTCGAGATGGCGCTCGCATATGCAGTCGCGAACGGCAAGCCGTCCGTGACGCTCGTGCATAAGGGCAACATAATGAAGTTCACCGAGGGTGCTTTCCGCGACTGGGGTTATGAAGTAGCGCGCGAGAAGTTCGGTGACAGCACAGTCATGGAGAACGACCTCAAGGGCGACAAGCCAGCGGGGAAGGTCGTGGTAGGCGACCGGATTGCAGACTCGATGTTCCAGCAGTTGCTGCTCAGGCCTGCGGAATATTCCGTGATCGCGACACCGAATCTGAATGGCGACTATCTGTCCGACGCCGCTGCCGCGCAGGTTGGCGGACTCGGTATCGCGCCCGGCGGCAATGTTGGCGACGGCATCGCGGTGTTCGAAGCGACACACGGAACCGCTCCCAAGTACGCGGGTCTCAACAAGATCAATCCGGGCAGCGTGATTCTCTCCGGCGTGATGATGCTCGATCACATGGGCTGGGGCGAAGCTGCCGCGCTGATCGTGGCAGGAATGGAGAGCGCAATCAAGTCCCGCACGGTGACGTACGATCTCGCTCGCCAGATGACTGGTGCGACGGAGGTCTCGACGTCCGGGTTCGGCGACGCGATCATCGCCGGAATGCGCGCGTGACCGCCTCCGAAAGAATCATCTGGGCGACCGAATGAATATCACGCTAGCCGCTTCGGATGCGGCCGTAACCGACGTTGCAATTCTCTTCGTCGCGATGACGTCTGGTACCAAGCTGCCGGAAGCGCTCCAGAAGCTTGACGCTGCGATCGGCGGAGCAATCTCGGCGGCGCTCGAGTCGCGCGACTTTCGCGGCTCGCGTGACGAGCTGCTGTTCCTGAGCGGCGTGAAGGGTGGGCCACGCCGCGTTGCTCTCACCGGGCTCGGTTCGGGTCCTGCATCGGTGCATGCACTACGTCGCGCCGCGTCGCTGGCAACGCGTACGGCGAACAAGATCGGCGCAACGTCGGCCGGCTTTGTCTTCGATAATATTTCGGCGACGCAACTCGAAGCAGTCGCTGCCGGACTTCACATGGGCGCCTGGCAGTATCTCGAAACCAAAACGCCGCCGCCTGAAGCCGATCGAAAGGCACCCGTCGCTTCAGCAATGATGCTTGCGCCCTCCACGGCAGAAAATGCCGCGGCGCTGGCATTCGGTAACGCGATGGGCGCCGGAACGTCGCTCGCGCGCACGCTCGGCATGACTCCCGGTAATATCTGCACCCCGGATCACCTCGCCTCTACGGCGCGTGACCTCGCGTCCCGTCACGGAATGAAGTACACGGAACTCGACCGCGCCGGACTGGAAGCCGAGAAGATGGGCTCGTTCCTCGCGGTCGCGCAGGGAACTCCGCAGGAGCCGCGCCTGGTTACCATGGAACATAGAGGCGGCAAGGACGGTGACGCGCCGGTCGTACTCGTGGGCAAGGGACTCTGTTTCGATTCGGGCGGAATCTCCATCAAGCCCGCTGCAGGCATGGAGTGGATGAAGTTCGACATGAGTGGTGCTGGCGGCGTGATCGGTGCGATGGAAGTGGTCGGCACGCTCAATCTGCCCATTAACGTCATCGGCATCTTCGGCGCTACCACGAACATGCCGTCGGGGACTGCCGTAAATCCGGGCGATGTCGTCCGCAGTCAGCTCTGCAAGTACATCGAGATCATCAATACAGATGCGGAAGGCCGGCTCGTCCTCGCCGATCTGCTTTCGTACGTACGACGGTTCAAGCCTTCAGCCGTCATCGACGCAGCGACACTCACGGGTGCCTGTGTCATCGCGCTCGGCCACACGGCCACGGGCGTGCTCGGTACTGATCAGGCGCTCGTTGATGAAGTGCTCGTAGCAGCTGAAACCGCTGGCGAACGCGGATGGCAGCTCCCCCTTTGGGATGACTACGCGGAACTCATCAAGTCCGACGTCGCCGACATCAAGAATTCCGGAGGACGCGCTGCTGGCACCATAACCGCCGCGGCGTTCCTCAAGGAATTCGCGGAAGAGTATCCGTGGGTACACCTCGACATCGCGGGCACCGCGTATTCGGAAACGGATCTCGGCTTCATCCCGAAGGGTCCGACTGGAATTCCGGTCGGGATATTCGTGGAGTTTCTGCGCCGCCGCTGCAGCACCTGATGAAATTGCGTCTTCTGCACGCGAACATGTCGGCCGTTGCGTGCGCGCTGTTCTGCGGCGTGTTCGCTACGGCCGCTTTGTCGTCGGCGGTTCAAGCGCAGATTGTGCCGCGTGACACTCTGCCGTCTTCCGCAGAGGATGCAGCGCCCAAGGCGCAGCGCAAGGACAGCATACAGGCCCGCATAGGCCGGGATGCGGCGACGCCGTCGCTCGAAATCGGGCAGTCGTTCACTTACGATCGTGACCAGCTTTTCGCGTCCGGCGCGCTCACGCTCGGCGACCTGCTCGACCGGATACCGGCGTACACCACATACCGTACCGGCTGGCTGGCCGCACCGCAGGCTGCCGCACTTGGCGGCGACTTTTCTCGCGTCCGCGTCTTCATTGACGGCATCGAGCGGGATGACCTGGAGCCACGCAACGGAATCACGCCGGACCTGAGCACGGTTCCGATATGGATGCTGCAGACTCTGTCGCTCGCCCGCAGCGCCAACGAGCTGCGAGTGGATCTGCGTACGTGGGAGTACGACGGCACCGCGCCCTACACGCGGATAGATGCGCTCACCGGAGATCTGAACACCAATCTCTACCGCGCATTCTACGGAAAGCGCTTCTACAACGGCGCTGCGCTGCAGGTGGCGCTGCAGCAGTTCGGGGTAACCGATGTGCGCTCGGGCGGCGGAGGCCAGCAGTTCGCCGGAATGATCCGGTACGGCATCGGCCGCCCGCTGTGGAGTGTTGACATCACCGCGATGCGGTCGAACGACACACGCATTGTCACTACGCGATATCAGTATGGCCAGTCAATGCCGGGTTACCGCGACGCGAGGACGCTCGCGTACTTCCGCGCGGCAATCGGACGCGAGGGCAACGGGCCATTTCTCCAGCTGGTCGCTTCCACGCAGATCCTCAGGGAAAACAGTCCGCACTACGACTCTCTCACTGCGCGACAGTACGGCTTCCCTCCGGATACCGTGGACTCGCTCGCGTCGTCAGCTCAATACGTCGCCACGGCCGGTTTCGACGCCGCTGGTGGGCGT
>JALYYT010000309.1 GCA_030946285.1 Gemmatimonadota bacterium | reverse complement strand
CGAACAGGAAAAGAGCGGACAGGGCCGCGGACAGGCTCGAGCCAATTCGTGTCACTTGTATCGCCTTGGTGGCAAGGGGAAATCGCTAGGCCGACAGGGATGTGTTCCCGTCAGCCGCACAGTTAGATGCTGTCAATCGGCGGATGGTTTCCCCATGTTGACGTGTTATTGCCTGCGCCGCTTATTATTATGTATATGGAGGTGTATATGGAGCTTTCCAAGAAAACCACCCTTCTCTTCTCGCCCGAGCTTCATTCGCGGCTTACCAGTCTGGCCGCCAGGAGGGGCGTCAGCCTGGGCGAACTCGTTCGCGAGGCTTGCGAGGCCCAGTTCGGACTCGGAGGATCTCCGGATCGGATCGATGCCGCCCGGGCCCTTGGCGCGCTATCGCTCCCGGTCCCTCCCGCGCCCGAGCCAGCCCGATGATTCTCATCGACGCCGGTGTCATCATCCACGCGGCCGGTAGCGACCACCCGGCCAAGTCGCCCAGCGTTGCAATGCTGCAACACATCGCGAGCGGCGACGTGGAGGCGACCACGGATGCGCACGTCATGGCGGAGATCCTTCAGCATTACCGCACGCTTGGCCGCCCCGACGATGCAAGGCGCGTGTACGATCTCACGCGCCGGATCTTTCCGCACGTGCTCCCCGTCAGTGTCGCCGTCATCGACCGGGCGCGGCGGATCCTGGACTCGGATCCGCGACTGGACTCCCGAAACGCGATCCACGCTGCCGTCGTGATGACCGAGGGAATGGAAGCTGTGTGCAGCTACGATCGCGGCTTCGATCGGATCATGGGAATCGTGCGACGGGAGCCGCGGTAGAAACTCCTGCTACGCCGGCACCAGCCGCGGTTTCCACAGTCCGCTCTTCCATATCGCCGTCATCGCTATTCCGCGAGCGGCCGCTGTGAGCACTATCACCCACCAGATTCCGACAATGCCGAACTGCGCAGCGGCCCAGATCGCGAGTGGAACGCGCACTGCCGTGAGTGTCGTTGATGTGAGCATTGGTGGCAATGTCGTCCCCGCACCGCCCAGTGCTGCTTCCAGCACTATCTCCGCGCCAAGAAACATGTTCGACAGCGCGCTGATGCGGAGATACTCAGCGCCCATGATGCGCGTCGCCGCATCCGTGGTGAATATTGACGCGAAACTCGGTGCGGCAACCAGCTCGAGCACGCTCAGCAGCACGGACGGGATGAGTATGTATCCCACGGTGATCCATCCACTGCGCTCTGCTCTGCGCAATTCTCCCGCACCGATGTTCTGTCCCACGATCGCCGCGACCGCGGCACCAAATCCCAGGCTAATCGTGTAGAGCCAGCTCTCCACTCTGTGGCCGATACCGAGCGCCGCGAGCGCCGACGTGCCGAACGGCGCGATGCTGCGCGTGAGCACTATGTATATGAGCGAGAACATCACCCCCGTCATCGACGTCGGAAGTCCGACTCGCGTGATCGCAGCGATAGTTGCACCACGCATCCGGCCGAACGTCACCATCTTCCGCTTGTGCAGCACGTATACACCGATCGCGAATGCGAGCGTGCGCGTGATCGCCGTCGAGATCGCCGCTCCCTCGATACCGAGTTTCGGTGCCGGACCGAGTCCGAGTATCAGAATGGGATCGAGAAGCAGCGACAGCGCGATCGACACGGTCAGGATCGCGAGCGGCGTCCGCGTGTCACCGCTCGATCGGAATCCGGCATCCACCGCGAAGAATCCGAAGAAGAGCGGAGCGCCGAGCAGATACGCACCCAGATAGCGCTTCCCGAGCACCGCGATCGCGGGCTCGACATCCATCACCGCGAAGAGATGATCGAGCAGAAGCGTGCCTACAATCGCGACTGCGCAGCCGAGCAGAATCGAGTACACCATCGCCTCACCGACGATGCGGGAGGCCTCGCGCGGATTGCGCTCGCCGTGCCTGCGCGCGGCGACGGATGTGAGGCCGATTCCAACCAGCTCGGCGATCGAAACTATGAGCCATATCCAGAACACACTGGCCGTGGTCGCCGCGAGCGCCGTGGGCCCGAGGAATCGGCCGATCCAGAGCATGTCCACGGTGAAGAACAGCGTCATCAGGAGCGTGGACGCGACGGCGGGGAGCCCCAGGAACAGGATGGTTCGGCCAAGCGGCTGGCGAACGAGCTGCGCAGCGTCCCACTCACCGGTGACAGTGATGGGTACAACACCTTCCTCGTGCGATTCGAGCAGGGCGGATCCGTGTATCGCGGAGTCTGATTCGGGCACGAGCATTGCCCAATCTATTCGTCTCAGCCAGGAGGCACTTGTGAAAAACGACAACCCGTACGGCGACGACGCCGGCACCAGAGTTGGAAAGCCGGATACCCCCAAGCGCGACAATCCGGAGGGTAATCTGGACGGAGACCTGCAGGGTGCGGGCGACGGCGGCAACCTGGGAGCCGGCAAGGAAGCGACCGGTGGTCTGTCGCAGCATGGCAATCCGGGAGGCGAGCGACCAAGCTCGGTGCCTCCTGAACGGAATGAGGAGAGCGATTCCGGCTACGGCGGCAAGAAGGGCGGCTCGAACAAGTCCGGCGATCAGCGCTGAACGAGCCACACGCGGTGCCGGCTTCGCGCGACGCGCGTGACGCGGTGATCGGGAGCGGAGAATCGCTCCCGACCGGGTAAATTTCGGACGATGCTCGAACCATCGGGAATCCATCACGTCACGGCGATCGCCAGCGATCCGCAGAGGAACATCGACTTCTACGCAGGAGTCCTCGGCCTGCGGCTGGTCAAGCGAACGGTGAATTTCGACGACCCCACGTCGTACCATTTCTATTTTGGTGACGAGATCGGTCGTCCGGGTTCGCTGCTGACCTTCTTCCCGTGGCCGAACGCACGCCGTGGACGTCAGGGCGCTGGTCAGGCGGCTGTCACTTCGTTCGCGATAGTGCCGGGATCGGTCGGTTTCTGGCTGGATCGGCTGCTCAGGCAGGGAGTCGAGTTCGAACAGCCGGCCACGCGATTCGACGGCGAGCGCGTGATCGCGCTAAAGGATCCGGATGGCCTTCTGCTGGAGCTCGTATCGCACCAGCGAGTGGAGCAGTGTGAGCCGCGGCTCGACCTGGGACCTGAAGCGCAGGTGCCTTCGGAGCACGCTATCCGCGGCGTGTACTCGGTGACGCTCTGGCAGGACGGACACCAGCAGACCGCCGAGCTCCTCACCGACACGATGGGATTCAAGCTCGTGCGCGAACAGGGCAGCATCTATCGGTACACGGCGGATGACGGAAGACCGGGCACGATCGTGGATGTGCGTGTCGTACCGGGACTGTGGCCGGGTGTGATGGGAGCGGGAACCGTGCATCACGTTGCTTTCCGCGCGGCAGATAGTGCGAAGCAGATCGCCGCGCACGACGAGCTGCAGGCACGTGGATTGAACGTGACGGCGGTTCTCGATCGCGATTACTTCACATCGGTCTATTTCCGCGAGCCTGGCGGCGTGCTGTTCGAGATCGCCACGGATGGACCAGGCTTCACGGTTGACGAGTCGCAGGACACGCTGGGCCGCGCGCTGAAACTCCCGCCGTGGCTCGAGGCGCGACGCTTCGAGATAGAAGCACTTCTTCCCAACATTCACCTGCCGCTGGATCTCCCGGGCCCCAACGCCTAGAGCGGCACGCAGTCACACACGAAACATTCCTCTCAACAGAGTGCTGTAAAGATGACAGAGAAGACACCGGTGGAATTGGAAGTCGCGTGCATTGACGCGATTCGCGTTCTTGCGATGGACGCGGTACAGAAGGCGGACTCCGGACATCCGGGGACGCCGATGGCGCTCGCGCCGCTCGCGTACGTGCTTTGGACGCGACACCTGCGGTACAATCCGGGCGATCCGCACTGGATCAACCGTGACAGGTTCATCCTGTCGTGCGGTCACGCTTCCATGCTGCTGTACAGTGTCTTCTATCTCACCGGCTATGACCTGACACTGGACGACATCAAGAATTTCCGTCAGCTCAACAGCAAGACGCCGGGTCACCCCGAATACGGCCACACGCCCGGTGTCGAGACGACCACTGGCCCGCTCGGCCAGGGTTTCAGCAACGCCGTAGGGATGGCGGTCGCCGAGGCGCATACGGCGAAGGTGTTCAATCGCGAGCAGAAGATCATCGATCATTACACGTACTTCATCGTCAGCGATGGCGACATGATGGAAGGAATCTCGAACGAGGTCGCTTCGTTCGCCGGCCACAACAAGCTCGGCAGGCTGATCGGTTTCTACGACGACAATCACATAACGATCGAGGGTAATACCGATCTCACGTTCAGCGACAACACCCGGCTGCGCTTCGAAGGCTACGGCTGGCACGTGCAGTTCGTCGCGGATGTGAAGGATCTGCAGGCGCTCGATGACGCGATCGAGAAGGCGAAGGCCGTGACGGATCGTCCGTCGCTGGTCATCACGCGCACGCACATCGGCTACGGCAGTCCGAACAAGCAGGATACTTCCGCGGCGCACGGCTCACCGCTCGGCGTCGAGGAGATCAAGCTCACCAAGGAGAATCTCGGGATTCCGTCGCAGGAGCCGTTCTATGTTGAGCCCGACGCACTCGCGTTCTGGCGCAACGCGGGCGCCGCGGGTGGAAATGAGCAGGGCAAGTGGAACCAGATATACGAGGCTTGGAAGACCGCGAATCCGGATCTGTGCAACGAGTTCGAGCGTCGCGAGAGCGGACATCTCATGGACGGATGGGAAGATCTGATCCCGACGTTCGACGAGAAGAACGGAAACGTCGCGACGCGTTCGGCATCCGGTGCGGTGATCAACGCGATCGCGCCGAAGGTGCCCGAGCTGATCGGGGGGTCTGCGGATCTCGCGAGCTCGACGGACACGATAGTGAAGGGAGCGCCGAGCTTCGGACCGGACAGCTACGAAGGCCGCAATTTCCATTTCGGCATCAGGGAACACGGAATGGGCGGCATCATGAACGGCATGGCACTGTACGGCGGAATAATTCCGTATGGCGCGACGTTCCTGATCTTCAGCGACTACATGCGGCCCCCGATGCGGCTCGCGTGCATGATGCGCCGGCGGCTCGTGTACGTATTCACGCACGACTCCATCGGACTTGGCGAGGACGGACCGACGCACCAGCCCATCGAGCAACTGTCGAGCCTGCGCGCCGTTCCGAACATGACGGTGATCCGTCCGGCCGATGCGAACGAGACTGCCGAGGCGTGGAGAGTGGCGCTCACGCTCGGAACTCCGGTGTGTCTCATTCTCACGCGGCAGAAGCTCATGTTCATAGACCGCAGCAAGTACGCTGCGGCAAGTGGTGTAGCGCGCGGCGCGTACGTGCTGGCCGACGTTCGCGGCGGCGAGCCGGAAGTCGTGCTGATGGCGAGTGGCTCGGAGGTCGAGATAATTCTCAAGGCGCAGGACACGCTCGCGACCAAGGGGATTCGTGCGCGTGCGGTGAGTGTGCCGAGCATGGAGCTGTTCGCGCAGCAGGACCAGGAATATCGGGACAGCGTGCTGCCGCCCGGGATCAAGCGTGTATCGATCGAGGCATCGCAGCCGATGTCGTGGTACAAGTGGATCGGCGAGGGCGGAGTCGCGATCGGGCTGGAGCACTTCGGCGCGTCGGCGCCGTACAAGGAGTTGTACAAGGAGTTCCATCTCACGCCCGAGAACGTCGTGGAGACCGCTACGAAGCTCGTCGGCAAGTAGTCGTGACTGACCGCCGAGTGATCGACATCTCGGTGATGCTCTCCCCCGACACACCAGTGTGGCCGGGGGACACGCCGTTTTCGTGCCTGTGGACGTGGAAGCTGGACGAGGGCTCGAGCGTGAACGTGAGCGCGATCACGTCGAGTCCGCATGCGGGAACGCATGCGGATACACCATTGCATGTGACGAAGGGCGGCGCGGCCTCGGAGACGTTGTCGCTGGAAGCGTTTCGCGGAGCGGCGGTTGTTGTTGATGTGACGGATCTTGACGGCACGATCGAGTTCGCGGACATCGAGACGCGGGTGCCGGCCGCGTCGTTCTCGCGGTTGCTGTTCAAGACTGGCCGCAGTATCGCGGGTGGTGTGTTTCCGGAATCGTGGCCGCGGCTGTCGGGCGAGTGTGCGCGGGAGCTCGTTAAGCGCGGGGTCGTGCTGGTGGGTTTCGACTGTCCGTCAGCGGATGATCGTGAGAGCAAGACACTCGACGTGCATCATGAGCTGCTGGATCGCGGGGTGTGCGTGGTGGAGAATCTGGATCTGCGGGAGGTGGCGGCTGGAGTTTACGAGCTTGACGCGCTGCCGATGAAGGTCGCGGGACTGGATGCGGCGCCGGTGCGGGCGGTGCTGATTAGTTCGCAGCATTGATGCTTCGACAAGGTTGCAACGTCTGTACTGCCGGGATACTCTTTCTGCTTCTTGGAATTAGTCCTCCGGACGCCGCAGGTGCAC
>JALYYT010000297.1 GCA_030946285.1 Gemmatimonadota bacterium | reverse complement strand
CTTCCCATCCGCCACCACCGGAATCCCTCCTCGTACATCAACAGCACGAGACTGGTGGTCTTGCGAAGTGGTCCGCCCTGCGTCATGACGTAAGGTTCCGCGAAGAGCTGGAAGTAGCCGATCATCGTCACGACGGACACGAACACGAGCGTGGGACGCAGCATTGGAAGCGTCACGTAACGGAATCTCTGCGACGAGGTCGCGCCGTCGAGCGACGCAGCCTCGTACAGCTCCTCCGGCACACTCTGCAGGCCCGCGATGCAGATGAGCATGTTGTAGCCGAAGTTCTTCCAGACAGCCATTAGTATTATCGCGGGCATTGCCCAGCGCGGATCACCGAGCCAGTCGATGGGCGCCACATGGAACGCGCTCAGCGCGTAGTTCAGCAGTCCGTAGCGCGGGTGGTACAGATAACGCCATACCACGGCGACCGCGACAAGCGTTGTCACGAACGGAATGAAGTAGATGGTCCTGAACAGGGACTTGAACGGCGTGAGCTTCGAGTTGATGAGAAGCGCGGCGCCAAGTGACGTGATGATCGTGAGCGGACCGCCGACCAGCGCGAAGTAGAAGGTGTTTTCGATCGCGGTCCAGAACAGCGGGTTCCGGAACAGCGCAACGTAGTTCTGCAGACCGACCAGACGCGTGTTGTGAGGATTCGCGATCGCGTAGATGTCGAAATCCGTCACGCTGAGCAGAAGCGACGCTACCACCGGGAGGAGAAAGAATATCGCGATCAGCGTCAGCGCCGGAGCGGTGAACATCCATCCCGCCCTGCGCTGCGCCTGCTCCACGGTGCGTGCTTTCATGACCGCCCGCCGCGCGCAGGGGCAGTCGCGCTATCCTGGCGCAACCTGTCCAGAATCCAGCGGCGCTTCGCGAGAATGTTGTCAACGTCCCTGTCGAGCGCGGCGAGCGATGCGTCAATGGTCATCCGGCCGCGCGCGGCCTGCTCGGCGTATTGCGACACTCGCTGCGCGATTTCCTCCCACTCGGGTACCTGCGGCAACGGTACCGATCGTTGAAGCGCGAAACCGAACGCGCGAGTCGCAGGATCGTTCGCGATTGCGGGCGACTGCCAGGCTTCCGTTCGTGCGGGAAGGTCTCCGGTCAACTCGTAAAAGCGCATCTGCTGCGCAGGCTCCGAGAGAAATTCGATGAACTTCCACGCAGCAGCTTTCTGCGTTGACTGCCTGAACACGACAAGACTTGCTCCGCCCGCCATCGAGATCCCGTCAGCGGCCTCGGTCGGGCCGGGAAGCGGCGTGGTCGCCCATAGATCCTGATCGGCAGCGGGCAGCCGGCGCCTGAACTCTCCGATGTTCCATGGACCGCTCGGATAGAACCCGAACCGTCCGCGTGCGAACTCCTGATAGACGTTCGATATCTGCGTGTTCGACACTCTGGGAGCGAGTCCGCTCCGGAACAGGTCGACGTAGAAGGTGAACGCTTCCTTGAACCGCGGATCCTCGAATGCGCCGCGTCGTCCGCCATCGGATAGAAGTTTCGCGCCGTTCTGCAGTCCGAAGATCACCGGCTGGTTCCACTCGTCCAGCGGAAGCAGTACTCCGTATTCGGTGGGCGCGCCGAGTGCCTTCACCTTGCGCAGAGCCTCGGTCCACGTTGCCCAGGTAGTGGGAGGCGTCGCGTACCCAGCGCGCGAGAGAAGATCCTTGCGATAGTACAGAACACGAGTGTCAACGTACCACGGGATCCCGAACGTCTGTCCGTTGACGACGTTCGTTGCCCATATCCCCCTGAAGTACGCACTTGGCGCTATCGCGAGCGATCCCTTCAACACCCCGTCGAGCTGTTCCAGCGCACCGAGCGCCGCGAACTCCGGAACCCAGGTGTTACCGAGCTGCGCTACGTCGGGTGTAGCCTCGCCTACGAACGACGTGAGCAGCTTTTCGTGCGCCGCTGTCCACGGAATCTGCTGAACACGCACATGGATCCCGGGATTTCTCCGCTCGAATTCCGGAACTAGAGACTGCACCACTTCGCCTTCCCGCCCGAGTCCCCAGAAACGAATCGTGCTGTCACTGTCGCCGCCCGAGCACGACACTGTCGAGCTGAATAGTAATGCGGCAAGCGTCATCGCTCGGCAGGCGCGCATGAGCGGGACTCTCGTCACGCAGTCACTCCGTTGCTCCGCACCGCTGCTGCAGCCAGCCACCGGTAAATCCGGCACGGCAAAGGCCGCGTACGACGTTCGCATTTTCGCGCATCCGGCTCCAGATCATTCCGCTGCGCTCGTTCTCGATCATCGTCACGATCGGCCCTTCGTCTATCCCCAGATAGTCCCGGTCGAACCACGCCAGGCCAGGAATGATGTAGCCGTGATGCAAGGGCGAAACCGCGTAATCGAGTGTCGGGTTGAAAGCGTCGACGAAACCGTAGCGCGAAAAGAGCGCGTCGCCGTACCGTGCGCGCATGGAGCGCAGCGCCGGGATTGCCAGCTCCGGAGCGAACGCCACCGAGCCGCCCGCTGCGGTCGGCGCGATCGTGCCATCGTCGCGGACTTCGCCGGCGGCAGCACCCCGCGCCCAGTAGGTATGAAAGGTTCGCTGCACGCCGTGCACGACAAACGTGGAATCCAGCGGACCGTCGCTTGCCGAAAGTCCCCATGTTGTCGCGTTGTAGCCGTGCCAGCCTTCCGGATTGGCGATCGCGTACCGCCGTTGCGACAGAACGGCTTTTCTCGAATTCTGGAAGTAGTCCGAACCACGCTCGCGCATGTACGCGTCCGCGATGCCTCGAAAGTCTATCCACACATGCGAGTACTGATGTCCGAACAGTGGTGGGAATTGCAGAAACTGCTCGCCCTCGAAGTCGGCCCAGCGGTACGTCGACGTCCAGCCGTTCCACGCGCTGGAGGCAATCGGATGGGTAGGCGAGCCGAGCGCGAGAATGTAGACCAGCATTCCCTCGTCGTACCCTCGCCAGTGAGTGTCGATGAACCCTCGCGAATTCTGATATCTCGCGGAGTCCGGTCGCCAGCCCATGCTGAGCGTGCTGTCGCCGTCGCGGGCCCAGTTCCAGTCGGCGCGATAATACAGGGAGTCGGCGAGTGCCCGGATGGTCGAATCGCCAGCGCTCGCATTATCGAAGTACTGCCTGCAGAACAGCGCGCCAGCGAGGAGAATGCCGGTGTCTATTGTCGAGAGCTCCACGCTCTCGAAGCGCTCTCCGCGCTGCATGTCCAGGAAGTGATAAAAGAAGCCGTGATATCCGGTGACACCGGATCTCTGAGGTCCCTGCGGCGCGTTCCAGAAGAAGCGAAGCGTCGCGAGAACCCGCTGCTGCGCCTCGTCACGCGTTATCCAGCCGTGCTGAACACCCACCGGATATGCCGTGAGAGCGAAACCGACAGCTGCAACGCTCGAAAATGACGGAGTCGGCCAGCGGTCCGGAACGAGGCCGTTGGCAGGATTCGCAGTTTCCCAGAAGTAGAGAAAGGTGCGCTGCTGGAGCGTGTCCGCGAATGCGTTGTCTGCAGCCGAAAGTGGAGCGGATGGCAGCTCGCGCAACACGGGAACAGTCGCGGTGGTGGCACACGCCAGTACGCTGCCGACCGCGATCAGGGCCGGAAGAAACATCGTTCGCACGCGGCGATCGAACAGCCGCGCGACGGAAATTGCCGGGCGTGTCACGCTATGTACAAAGGTATGCGATGCCCCCGAAGCGCGGCGGTGCCGAGTAC
>JALYYT010000288.1 GCA_030946285.1 Gemmatimonadota bacterium | reverse complement strand
CCTCTGACACGGGCTCGAGCATGGTGGCGCCGAGCGCCAGAAGCCGATCGAATGCGCTGGAGGCATCGTCAACTCCCCAGAGCGGTTGCGGTCCGCTCGTACCCGGAGTGGCGTCGGGTAGGAGGCCGAGTTCAAATCCGCCGACCGCAAAGCCCACGTAGAACGGTTCGTCGAAGTACGGGCCGGCGCCGAGCACGCGGGTGTACCACTCCTTTCCCCTGGCCAGATCAGTCACTGGATAGATGGCGGTGCGCAGGCCAAGAAGCATTGAATTCTCCAATGAGTCGTGCGGAGGAAATGAATGAATCCCCTATGATAACTGCGTGCCGGAGTCAGATGCGCGCATCGGAGCCAGCGCACGCGTGTCACGTGCGTGACACGTACAGTCAGTGAGCAGGCGGACGCGGAACCTTCGTGAAACCTTCCGCTTCGAGCCAGAAGAAGAACTCATCGAACCAGTGGTCACTGGTCGTTCCCTGAATTCGCATTCCGAAACCGTGACCGCCGGCGCTGTAGATGTGTTCCTCGGGCCTGGTTCCAGCGGCGAGTAATGCATTCCTGAATTTCACGATCGGCTGGAGCGCCACCGCATCATCCCGCGCCCACGCCATGAACACCGGCGGAAGTTTTGACGGAATCGCGGGCATGACGCCGAATGGCGCTCCATAGACAAGCGCGGCGAAGGCCGGTCTGGTGGTCAGGTCCTTCTGGAGCAGTACGCCACTCGTGACCATGGCTCCCGCGGAGAATCCCATGAAGCCGATCCGGTCGGGCGCGACATTCTAATCGTGCGCGTGAGCACGTACGACCTTGAGCGCCTGGATTCCGTCAGCGATTCCATAGCGTCCTGCCGTGTCCATATCCATCTCGGGAATGCCGTCCGACTTCTTTTCGACTGTCCGGTATTTGAGAACGAACGCAGCGATCCCGCGCTTGCGGAGTCGTTCGGCGACGTCGGTCGCCTCCAGGCTGATCGCGAGCGCGACGAACGCTCCGCCGGGCGCGATGATTACGCCGGTTCCGGTCGCCTTCGACCGCTCCGGCAGATAGGCGGTGATCGTCGGTGTCACGACGTCCAGCAATACCGTGCCGACCGGCGTGTTCGTGAGCGTCACTTCCTTCTGAGTCCAGTGCTCGGAGCCGGGCGCCACACCCGGCCAGATGTTGACGACCTGCGCCTCGCAGGATTTCAGCGACGGTGCGGTGAGTGCAATACTGGCTGCACATATGAAGATTGCAGTGCGCATGTCCGGCTCCTTGTCGCGAGGCAAGTACATCCGTACGGATTCGGCGTGGGCCAGGTGTGCCTATCGTGACGGGAAATCCCTAACCCTGTAGCTTCGATACTCGGATAATATGAAGCCCACCTCCGCCCCCCATCAGTAGTTGCGCAGGGACGGCTGCCACATTCCTGCTCCCGGAAAAATCACCTGAAGCTTCGCCGCTCGCTTTCGACGCTACCGCTCGTCTTCGTCATGTTCTTCAACGTGTCGGGCGGCGCGTATTCGCTCGAGCAGCTTGTCTCTTCCACTGGGGCGGGGCTCGCGCTCGTCATCCTCGCTGTCGTGCCGGTAGTCTGGTCGATCCCAGAGGTACTCATAGTGGGCGAGCTCGCGAGTGCCATCCCCGAGGAGGGCGGCTACTATCGATGGGTCCACAGGGCATTCGGTGAGTTCTGGGCGTTCCAGAACGGGTGGTGGACATGGCTGTATTCGCTGGTGGACATGGCGATCTATCCCGTTCTGCTCAATACGTATCTCGCGTACTTCGTTCCCGATCTTTCCCGCCCCGTGAGATGGATCATCGCGCTTGCGATGATATGGGGCGCGACGACACTCAATCTGCTGGGCGTCTCGCGGGTCGGACGAGCTTCGGTCGTGGCCGGCAGCTTCGTACTCGTTGCCTTCGGACTGCTCGCGATAGGATCCATACCGCACATCACGCACTCGCCACTCCTCCCACTCGCCGCGCCGGGCAGGGATGTGACGTCCACCCTTGGTGTGGGTCTCTCGATCGCACTCTGGAATTATGTGGGATGGGACAATGCATCAACGGTCGAAGGCGAGATCGTTGATGCCTCGCGCAATTATCCTCGCGCGCTCTGGCGTGCACTGCCGCTGGTCGCACTTGCCTACCTCATTCCACTCACAACGACGCTTGGTGCGACAACGCTCGGACAATGGCACGAAGGCGGATGGCCTGACATCGCCCGCGCCGCCGTCGGCGGCAACGCGGGGCGTGTGATCGCGGTACTGATCGCCGTTGGCGGTGTCATTAGCGCGATCGCCCTTTTCAACGCTTTGCTCATGGCGTATTCCCGCATTCCGTTCGCAATGGCGGTAGACGGATTGTTGCCACGGAGTATCGAGCGCGTGAACGGACACGGCGCTCCGCGCAACGCGGTCCTGATCAGCGCGGTGTTCTACTCCATCTTCGCGCTCGCGCCGTTCGGCGAGCTAGTCGTCGCCGATGTGGTGCTGTACTCGCTCGCGCTCTTTCTGGAGTTCGCCGCGCTCATTCACTTCCGCCAGCGCGAGCCGGATCTGCGGGGCGATTTCCGGATTCCGACGGGAACGGCAGGCGTAATCTTTCTCGCGTCGTTGCCGGTTGCCGTTCTCCTGCTTGTCATCGTACTCGGCGTTCGCGACGGAACCTACGCGTTGCCGGCCCTGGCAGGAGCGCTGTTCGGCGTATTGCTCGGACCGGTGATCTACTGGGTGATTCGGGGACGATTCCGTAAGTAGATCACCGGTGGCGTGCTACCAACCACTCGTTCCGGGCGCTCCCTTCCAGGGTCCGACAATCTCGTCCGTGATCCAGCCACCGTAGAAGGCGCCCTCCTGAGAGCGCACCGCCTCGCCGTCAACGAAGCATTCGACGCGCCCAGGGTAAACGGAAAAATGATCGGCCAGCTGCGCATATGGCGCGTGCGGCGCGTGGTACGACCATGCGGCAGCGGGAAGATTGAAATCGTTCCCGACGATCGACCAATACCTGGCATTTCCCTTCCATTCGCACGACGATTCCGCGAACTCGGGCGCCTCTCGCAGAAACTCCGTTCGCGCCTCGGCGAGTGGTATGTAGAACGTTGGCGGACTCGCTGTCTCGAGCAGCCTCAAGGCATTCCGCGTACGAGCGATGTCCACGTTCCCGGCTCGCAACAATACTTCGCGCGTGTCACGCACGAGAATGGGTGGCCGAGGATAGTCCCACACCGATTCCTGACCGGCGCCAGGATCGTCCGCGAATGAGGGCCGCTCCTCACCGGTGTATTGCCACATCGATCTTGCACGTGCTCGCATATCAGGACTCACGTTTTACATACGACCGCCGATGGCGTCGCGGATGTGCCGGTCAATGGCGATCATCGGGAGCCCCTTGCATGGAATGCACGTTCCGAATGATCATTCAGCCGCTTCCGGAGCGCTTGCGGGGGTACGGGTCGCCCCGCTGGCCACCAATCGACCGGGCCGTCTGGCGGTCCGGTGACGCCGGTCGTAGAGTTGAATCAACTGCCGAATTGAGGAACCGCTCCATGAAGAAACTTCTATTGGCCCTTTGTGTGCTGGGCGCCGTGCCCGCATTCGCCCAGACGACGTCGCATCCATTCAACGTTCACGATCTGGTGATGATGGACCGCGTCTCGGGTCCTCAACTTTCGCCGGACGGGCGGCACGTCGCGTTCACGCTCAGAACTACCGACTACAGCGCGAACCACGGGGTGACGAGCATATGGATGCTGGATCCCGGTCGCACAGCGTCCAGACCGGCACGTGTGACGGCGCCGACGATGGGCGCGAACACACCGCGGTTTTCTCCAGATGGCAAGACACTGTACTTCCTTGCCGCGGAGGCTGGCGTCGGGCAGCTCTGGGAAATGCCTGCGGCTGGGGGCACCGCGAAGGTCGTGACGCATCTTCCTGTAGACGTGGACAACTTCCATGTATCGCCAGACGGTAAGATGCTACTATTCTCGGCGCAGGTGTTCGAGGATTGCCGGAATGTCGCATGCACCAAAGCTCGACTCGACAGCGTGTCGAAGGACAAGGCGACGGGACGCATCTACGACCGGTTGTTCATTCGTCACTGGGACACGTGGTCCGACGGGAGACGTTCGCAACTGTTCATCATGCCGCTGCACGGGACGGGCGAGCCGCTTCGCCTCACGCGCGGAATTGACGGCGACGTGCCGTCCAGACCATTCGGCGATGAGAGCGAGTACAGTTTCTCGCCCGACGGAAAGACCGTGTATTTCGACGCGCGCATCGCGGGGAAGACGGAAGCATGGTCGACAAACTTCGACGTGTATTCCGTGCCTGCGAACGGTGCGTCCGCGCCGAGGAATCTCACGGAAGCTAATCTCGCGTGGGATGCGACGCCGGTGCCGTCGCATGACGGCAAGACATTGTACTACCTCGCCATGAAGACTCCTGTCTTCGAGGCTGATCGGTTCGGGATCATGGCACTTGATCTGGCCACGGGAACGAAACGTGAGATCGATCCGCACTGGGATCGTTCGCCTGGCGGACTCACGTTGTCGGACGACGGGCGCACTCTGTACACGACTGTTGACGATCGTGGCTCCCATGCCCTTTACGCCGTCGACATTGCAACCGGCACGCCGACTCCGCTGGCGGGTAACGGTACGATCACCGGTTTCTCGGTCAGCGGGAATCACATCGTCGTGGCGAAGCAGGATTTCAGGCATCCGACGGATCTGTACGCCATGAACACGGCAGGAGCTGATGCGGTCCAGCTCACGAACTTCAACGCCGATCGACTGCGCGACATCCGCTTCGGAGATTCGGAATTCTTCAGTTATGTCGGCGCCAAGGGAGATTCTGTCGAAGGGTACATCATGAAACCGGTCGATTACCTGCCGGGAAAGAAGTATCCGGTCGCGTTCCTGATTCACGGCGGGCCGCAGGGTGCATGGCATAAGGATTTTCACTACCGGTGGAATCCTGAGGTATACGCCGGAGCCGGCTTTGCGGTCATCGCTATCAACCCGCACGGCTCGACCGGTTATGGGCAGGCGTTCACCGATGAGATTTCGGGAGACTGGGGCGGCGCGCCGCTCGAGGACCTGAAGAAGGGATGGGCGGCTGCGCTCGACAAGTACTCATTCCTCGATGGCAACAAGGCCTGTGCGCTCGGCGCGAGCTATGGCGGATACATGGTCTACTGGATGGCTGGTGTCTGGAACACTCCGTGGAAGTGCCTGGTTGATCATGACGGGGTGTTCGACACGCGTGCGATGTACTATGACACCGAGGAGTTGTGGTTCGAGGAGCGTGAGAATGGCGGCGCCCAGTTCGCGTATCCGGAGAATTACGAGAAGTTCAATCCCATCAATCACGTGAAGGACTGGCGCGTGCCGATGCTGATCGTTCACAGTGGTCACGACTATCGCATACCGGAGACTCAGGGCATCGGTGCGTTCACTGCGCTGCAGCGGCTCGGAATACCGAGCAAGCTGCTGTACTTCCCCGATGAGAGCCACTGGGTGCAGAAGCCGCAGAACAGCGTCATGTGGCACGACACGGTCATCGACTGGATGAAACAGTGGACTGGTGGGACCGGTTCGATGAAATAGCTGCGCGTTCGACCCGTGAATGCAGAAGCCCGGAATGGTTACATACCATTCCGGCCTTCTGCATATCTGGAACTGCTTCACTCCGCGGTCGTCGGATCGATGATGTTTCGTATCTCCGACACCTTGTCCGCGGGGAAACCGCCCTGCCGCGCGTGCTCGCGTACCATCTCTTCGTTCGGCGCGCGATAGATGCAGTGTATCTGGTCATTCGTGACGTAGCTGTGTACCCACTGAATGTCAGGGCCCATCTTGTTCAGCACTCCGCAGGACTTCTGGGAGATCGCCTTCAGGTCCGCTGAGCTGAGCTTTCCCGCACCGGGAATGTTTCGCTCGATCAGGTATTGAGGCATGTGATTCACCGGAAAAAGTGTGTACGCGACAGGAGTTCCGCAAAACTCTGTTTGGAGTCGTGGGGCACTCTACGCCATAAAATGCGTGAACTTGTTGCCCGCGCAAGAAGCGCATCTTCCAGACGGCCGAATACCCGAGAAACATTCAGTATTCGTGCGGTGAACGGTCCAGCGGAGACTAGGGAAGGAGCTCAGGCTTGGGGCCGCCGTCCGCGACTGAAGCGATGATCGCGTCCATCTGGCGTCCGCGCCGGGAGGCCCAGCCGGGAAGCTGCACGGCATTCGACACCGCCATACTCGAGCCGACGATCGCGAGAATGAGAAATCCCGGCATGGAGGCACCGAGGTGTCCGCCGGCGGCAGCGGAGATGCCAACCACGGCACTCACCCCGGCGATAGCGGAGCCGACACCGATTGCGGATCGGGCTGATCCCTTGCTGGTTCTGAGCGTGAGACGGTGTCCGGATGGGGTCGGTTCGAGCAGCGCCTGCAGGTTGCCGTTGGTCCACTCGCGAAAATTGCCGTATGCACTCACGCGTCCTTTCGCATTGAACACATGGCGAAGCTGAACTACAAGCTGTTCCCATTCTGCATCGCCGACTGTTCTCTCGAGCGTGATGCTTCGCTCGACTCCAATGGGAAGGCCGAGGAATCGCTTCACCGGAACACGAGGCTGGATCTCCAGGTTCCGTGCTGCATTCGCGACCGCATCGGGCGATATGCCGGCTTCGCGGCCGATCTGCTGCAGCTCGACGAGCGTCATGCCCTGATCGCGCATCGAGTGCGCGGGAAGCGCCTGCTGCTCTTCAGCAGCGCGCGCAAAGATCGCCGACACCTCTTCCTCGTTATAACGGCGGTCAGTCATCATTGAATGATGGTGTGATGACCTGCACTGGGCAACGCCATGCAGCGAGTTTCCGCACGGACGTAGAGATTTGCATCGTTCCGTCGCTTCACGGCCGCGCTGGCGGCTTGAGTCGAACCTGGAACATCACAGGCCAGTACTTGCCGGTGAGCAGCAGCTGCTTTCCATCCGGGGCCAGCGCGATCCCGTTCATGACCTCGGCCGAGGCCGGACGGTCCGGGTAGAGGTCGGCAAAGTCGATTGCCTGGCGAACGATGCCGGTAGCGGGATCGATGCGTATCACCCAGTTCGATCCGTATACGTTTGCCAGTATCTCGCCGTTCAGATATTCCAGCTCGTTCAACTGGTAGAGTGGTGCGCCGTTGTACCGTACATGTACGACCCGCCTGGTCTGGAACGTCTCGGGGATGAGAAAACGAAGCGAATCCGACCCGTCGCTCATGATCAGTGAGGTACCGTCGGTCGCAAGCCCCCAGCCCTGGCCCGGATAGCTTAACGAATCGCGCGGGGTGAGCGTTGCCGGATCGTACGTGTACGCAATACCTGCCTTCCATGTCAGTTGATAAAGCCTGTTGTGATACAACACGAGTCCTTCACCAAACCGGTTCGCAGCGATCGAACGGGAGG
>JALYYT010000252.1 GCA_030946285.1 Gemmatimonadota bacterium | reverse complement strand
GGTGTCGCGATCATGGCGCGTGGAACCGGTTCCACGGAGATGCGCGGAACGGTATCCATGTCCCCATGGCGCGGAATAGCGGCAGCTTTCACTCCAGTGATGTTCGCGTATGGCGGATGGCAGACTGCGAGCTTCGCGGCCGCTGACATGCGCGATCCCGCGCGGGATCTTTCGCGCGCGATGCTGTACGGCGTGCTCGGCGTTGTCGCGCTCTATCTGGCCATCAACGCCGTCTTTCTCCTGGCGCTCGGCGCTGACGGGCTGGCGAACACCGTTACTCCGGCTGCCGCGGTCGTGGATCACGTCTCGGGCAGCATGCACATCGGAGCAAAGGTTATAGCGGGAAGCATAGCCCTGTCCACATTCGGTTTCCTGAGTCAGGGCATGTTCGCGACTCCGCGAGTCTATCAGGCAATGGCTGCGGACGGGCTCTTCTTTCGCGCAATAGCGAGAATCTCACCGAGGTCTCATACACCGACTACGGCTATAGCGCTTCAGGGAACACTGTGCGCGATCGTCGCGGCGTCGGGGAGCTATGAGTCCATCATGAGCTACGTGACCTCAGTGGACTTCATGTTCTACGGACTCGCTGCGCTCGCGCTGTTCATATTCCGCGCGCGGGATCGCGAACGGACCGGTTCCGTAGGCTACATGGTTCCGGGTCATCCGTGGACGACGGCGTTCTTCATGCTCGCGAGCTGGATTGTCGTGGGAACGACGATCTACAGCGACCCGAGGCATAGTCTGATCGGTATCGTGGCATTGCTGTTCGGTCTCCCCGCGTATTTCATCTGGATGAAATTGAAGTCGAACGACCTGGTTGCAGCGAAATGACGGGCTAAACTCCGTCATCTTCGCTGACGGCTTGGGGCAGAGTTCCGTCGTCCTCACCGAAGGCGTGGGCAGAGTTCCGTCATCCTCGCCGAAGGCGTGGATCCACGGCGCGTGACTCCGGTTCGTAACCGTCACGTTGCAGGAGTAGAGTTCGTCATCCTCGCCGAAGGCGTGGATCCACGGCGTCGCTCCGGTTCGTAACCGTCACGTTGCAGGAGTGCTCTTCCTCGTCCCTGCTCCTACTCCTGCAATGCGACGGTCAGTGTTCGAATGACGCGCCGTGGGTCCACGCCTTCGGCGAGGACGACGGAACTGTGCTCCCCACGCCTTCGGCGAGGACGACGACGAGGAGAGCGCGACGCCGGGTGAACGTCTCGAGCGTATCTTATGCCGACCCCATCATGTCTCGCAGAACACTCGTTACCGTCCTCGCGTCCGCCGTGCTCGCCGGGACTGTCTACGCCGGCGCTCGGCCGGTCGGGCCCCTGCCTCCCCTCGGCGGCCTGCTCGAACCCACACGCGGAGCGTGGGCGGCCGCGAGCGACGCCAGTCGTCCCAGTCTCGCAATCGGCCATATACCGGGTCTCACAGGACCGGTTGAAGTTCGCTACGACTCCCGTGACGTGCCACACATCTTTGCCGCGACCGAAGAGGACGCGTACCGCGCGTTGGGATATGTCGTGGCGCGCGACCGTCTCTTTCAACTCGAGATCCAGACACGCGCTGCGTCGGGACGACTCACCGAGCTCGCAGGCTCCCGCGCGCTCGCGCTCGACCAGGAAATGCGCAACCTCGGAATGCCGCGCGCTGCCGAACAGAAGCTGACCGCATTGCCTGTGGGCGGATCCTCGCGCCGGATCCTCGACGCATACGCGGATGGCATCAACGCGTTCGTTGACTCACTCACGCCAGCGCATTATCCGGTCGAGTACAAGCTGCTGAATGCGCGGCCTGAGCGATGGCATGCGATCAACTCGCTGCATCTGTTGAACAGGATGGGATGGACTCTCGCTTCCCAGAACCCCGATCGCATACTGGCGCGCGCGATGGCGCTGGTCGGCGACAGTGCAGCTCACGCCATCTTCCCCGTGCATACTCCGATCGAAGAGCCGATCCAGCCAGTTGCAGGGTGGACTGGACCGCACGACATTTTCACGCCGATCGCTCCGCCGGGTGCGCCGGACACCGCGGCGAGCACGCTTGCTTCCATTTATGGCAGGCTGAGCGGCAATGATCCGACATCGGAAACACACACATCCTTTGCCAGCAACAACTGGGCTGTGGCTCCCTCACGCACGAAGGATGGCTACGCGCTGCTTGCGGGCGATCCGCACCTCGAACTGACGCTGCCAAGCATCTGGTACGAAGTGCATCTTGTCGTGCCCGGCAAGCTCGATGTGTACGGCGTGACGATTCCCGGTGCGCCCGCGGTGATCATCGGCTTCAATCGCGATATCGCGTGGACGTTCACGAACACCGGTGCCGACGTGATGGATTTCTATCGCGAGACCGTGAATGATCCGGTGAATCCTACGCAGTACAGGCTGAACGGTGAATGGAAACCGCTCGTTTCCCGTGTGGAACAGTATCGCGGCAAGCAGGGCGAGGTGATTCACACTGACACGGTACGATACACCCATCGTGGTCCCATGACGCACGAACACGATCAGTGGATCTCCGTGCGCTGGACGGTGCTCGAGCCATCCGATGAGATGCAGGCACTCGACGACGCAGCTCGCGCGCACAGCGCACGGGAGTTCGAGGACGACGTCGCACGCAATTTCCTGGCTCCTGCGCAGAACATGCTCGTTGCCGATCGTGCCGGCTCGATTGCCATCCGCTCGACGGGCCACTACCCGATTCGTCCGGGGAATGGAAACGGCGAGATGATTCGCGACGGATCCACTACGAGCAGTGACTGGACCGGATACTGGCCCGTGGACAAATATCCCCAGTCCTTCGACCCGCAGCAGGGCTACCTCGCCTCCGCGAATCAGGAGCCGGAGGCGGCGCAGTCGGAGTACGCATACCTGGGTGCCGACCCGAACTACGAAGTGTGGCGCGCGCTGCAGATCAACCGACTGCTGCGAGCGAATTCGCAGGTGACACCAAGCGACATGATCCGATACCAGACGGATCCTGGAAGTGTGCGCGCTGACAGGTTTGTTCCGTACTTCATTGCGGCTGCGAGGATTCAGAGCACGCGAGGGCGGGGAAGTGCAGCGCTCGACAGCGCAGCAGCGCTGCTCGCACAGTGGGACCGTAGATACACGCTCCACAACAATCGCGCCGTGTTGTTCGAAACCGCGATGGAACGCCTCGCGGATGATACGTGGGACGAGCTTCTGAAGAACGGAAAACGTGTCGCCACACCGAGCAGCGCGGTACTCGCCGAATTACTCGCGCAGCCAGCGAACGCATGGTGGGACGATCGCCGCACAACACCGGTGGAGGATCGCGACGACATTCTCTCGCGTGCCCTGACTCAGGCATACAAACAGGTGTCGCGCAAATACGGTGCTCCTGCTGCGGGTGGATGGCGCTGGGATCGCATACGATTCGCGAACATCTACCACCTTCTCCACATTCCGGCGTTTTCCAGACTGGACATCCCCGTTCCGGGCGGAGTAGGCACATTGACACCGTCTACGGGCACGGGCGTGCACGGGCCAAGCTGGCGAATGGTCGTGGAGCTGGGACCTGATGTACGTGGGTGGGGCGTGTATCCCGGTGGGCAGAGCGGCGATCCTCTCAGCCCGCGTTACACCGACCGGTTATCGGACTGGAAGGCCGGTAAACTGCAGCAACTGATATTCCCGCGTTCGCCGGCCGAGCTTCACGCAGCGGAGACTACGTCCGTACTCCGGCTCGACGCTGCGAAATGATGCTGGTTCGGATCGTCGTCAGAATTGTACTTGTCGCCGTGGCATCGGCGCTTCTGACCAGATGGGCAGGTTGGGCTGTACTGCCATTCGCTGGACTCGTGTACGGCTTCGCGGACAGAGGCGCGCGGGCGCGCGGATCGATCGCGGCGATCGGTGCAGCGGCAGGATGGCTCGCAATTCTCGGCGTGTCTGTTGCAGCGGGGAACGATGTTCGCGCGGTGGCTGAACGGACCGGTGCCGTGCTCACCGTGTCCGCGTGGGCGTTTCTTTTGCTGAGCCTCACGTTCGCCGCGCTGCTGTGCGGGACTGCGGCAGTACTTGGGGCCGCGCTCGGGGGGTTGCATGAAAGCAGAATCCCAACCCATAGTCGGCAGGATCCTGCAGAAAACTGACATGTTGCTTCAAGGGAACCATCGCGAAACGTCATGCTTCGCAAGCTTCTCAACTCAACTGGTACAAGATGATGGCAACGTCCGGGAAAAAACTCCACGAAGTACTCTTCAGCGATCTGGACCACGAACTGCAGACGACTCGGCGAATGCTGGAGCGTTACCCGTCTGGCCACGGCGACTGGAAGCCGCACGAGAAGTCCATGCCATTCGGATCTCTGGCTGCGCACGTCGCGGACATTCCGAGTTACGGCACAATGATCCTGAACACGGACGGTCTCGATTTTGGGGCCAATCCGCCGTCGCTGTCGAAGCCTCGCGAAACGGCCGCCGAACTCGTCGCTGCTTTCGACAACCACGTCGCAGCCCTGCGGACCTCGCTCACTGCGATGGATGCCGAACGCGCCGACTCGAGCTGGACTTTACGTCAGGGAGAGAAAGTGTTCTTCAGCCAGTCGAAGAGTGATCTGGTCCGTCACCTGATGATCAATCACCTGATTCATCATCGCGCGCAACTCGGCGTGTATTACAGGATGCTGGGAGTTCCTGTGCCGGGATCGTACGGGCCATCCGCCGACGAGCCGATGTAAATGCGAGCCGGCATCACGATCGAGGTCGTGACGCCGGCTCCAGCGGATCTCTCAGGCACGAAAGCGCAATTTGCGCCGGTACACCGGTATCAGGCCGATGAGCCCCGTACCGAGTAGCGCAACTTCCGAGGGTTCCGGTGTCGTGGTTGGTGGTGTCGACGGCGCGAACGAGAGTCCCTGCGCGAACTGCACCTGATAGTTCGACGTGATGTCCGTATTGTTCGCGTCGAGCACATGGTACCAGAGCGGATTCACCGTGTGACTGAAGTCGGCTGACGCGCTTCCGGTGAGCGGGGGGCTGCCTGGCCCGGAGGCGCCGTTCTGAAGGACCGTGAACGCTGAAATCCCATACTGGAACAGCGAAGTAGATCCGTTGGAAAGCGCGAGCGTGAAGATCAGCACCTGGTCCACTCCGGTTGTCTGGACGGGCGCTCCGGGACCGTTCACCCACTGGTAAGTGTCGAAGTAATTCCCGTCCGGCACTCTTGCCGTGACCACCGCGCTCGACCCCTGATATCCACTCTGATCCGCGCCGATCCCGGCCAGCGACCCGGTGACATGAAGCGCGATCTGCAACTGAGTAGCGCTCGAGCCAGCCCCCAATGGTGTCACCGACGCCTGATCCGTCCAGCTACTGGACGCCAAGGAGACGGCACCGCCCAGGCCCGGCAGAGCAGCGCTTCCGCTCGTGCTCATTCGAAGCTGTCCACCGACCGCAGATGCATAACCGCTGCTGAAGTAAAGTCCTCCGCCTCCGACTCCCACCGGTCCGCAACTGTAGCTGGCGACAGCTTGAGATGCCGTGGAACTACCGCATCCGTGAATGGTCGCATCGTCGGACGGACCGACTCCATATATGTAATTGGCGACCGCATAGTTGCTCCCCTGAGCGGAAGCCACGCCGCCGAAGGCGCCGAAGGCGCCAAAGGCGGCAACCGCGGCAAGGGATGCGACTGCGACCGTGGCAAACCCGCTACCGGGCCCCGGAACAAGCCATGAAAAGGGAAGAGAATCTTTACGCATCATAAGTCTCACGGTTTGGATGGATTGAAACGTCCAGTGAATTTGTGAACTATACGTACGCTCGATCAACGCCACGACAGTAGACGTCAAGACGTTGCGAACCAATGAGTTACGGGGTGCCGACGCGGCTCGGGCGGCTGGCGGCCTTTGCGTCCAGGAGGTACTTTGGAGCCTGATAGTCGAATTCCGGGGTGTACGAAAAACCGTTTCTCCTGGTGACCGGATGCCGGATCGGAGCAAGCAGTCCGTAGCGAGTGCGACCGGCGGCCGAGCAGACGGCAGTTTAAGGCTGATCACGCTGGGCGGCCTGACGCTGGTGGACGACGAGGGGAGATCAGTCACTTCTCTCGGGCCACGGAATCTGGCCCTGCTCGCCTACCTCGCGCTCGCGACAAAACCACTGACGCGCGATCATGTAGCGGCGCTCTTCTGGGGAGACCGCGACGAAGACCGCGCCAGGCACTCAATGCGCGAGGCGCTGTCCAGACTGCGCCAGCTGTTCGGCGCCGACGCCATAGCTCGGCGGTCCGACCGCGTCATGCTGGACCCGTCGGTAAATCTGTCCGTCGATGCGCGCGCACTCGCAGCCGCGGCGAGTGCCGGTGATTCGCGGACAGTAGTCGCGCTCTACGCCGGACCTTTCCTGGACGGCGTTCACACCACGGGCGCGCGTGGATTCGAAGACTGGAGTGACGCAGAGCGCTCGATGTACGAAGCGCGGTTTACGACCGCGTGCGCTATCGAGTGTGTACGCCTGCGCGATACGTCACCAATGGAATGCGCCGAGCTTGCAAGGCGATGGATCCAGGCCGCGCCTCTCGATCCCAAGGCCGCGATCGAATTATTGCGAGCACTCGCAGCACCGGATACACAGGACTCTCTTCGATTGGCTACGCGGGAATATCACGCGATCGCGGAGCGGCTGGCAAATGACTTCGAGCTCGCACCGCACGCGACCGTTTCCGCGGAAGCCGATCGAATCGCGCACCGCACCGCAGTTCTCGCCGCCGAGCGAGCGAAATTGCAAGATACCGTCAGCATTTGGCTTCGAACTGATGAAGTGGCTGCCGGGATCACGTCGGTGCCAGGCGCCGATTCCCCCGATGCGCCGGTGGAAGCACGGGCAACCGTGACCGTACCTGAGCAGGATCCCGTCCACGTGGGTTTGGGCAAACGTGCTTCCAGGTTCAGGATGAGCGCAGCGCTGGCGTTAGCCGTGGTGCTCGCTGTCGCTGGCGGCTACGCAGCATTGCGTGAGCGTGGACCAGGGGTGCTCGACGAGAGCGATACGGTGGCCATTGTACCGTTCGAAATCGTGGGTGACGCGAGTGACAGATGGCTCGCCGCCGGCGCCCCCCGATTGATCGGCGCTGCGCTGTCGCATGAAAACGCCGTCGGTATCGTGGACGCTCCTCACGTTCGGACGGCACTCGGGATGCGCGACACCAGTACGGCACCGTCAACGTCAGCGGCCATCGCGGCGGCACGTGCTGTGGGCGCACGGTGGATGCTCGCCGGGAGCGTGATCGCCGGTGGCGGGCGCTTCTGGATCGACATGCGCCTGTTTGATTCGCGCCGCGGAGATTTAGTCCGCCGAATCACAGTTGCGGATTCAACGATCGACGCCGCTGTGGCGCGCGGGACAGCGCAGATCGTCGCGAGCATCGACGCCCCGCGGGACGGCGCGCGACTTGCCGACTTCGAGTCGAAGTCCGTCACTGGATATCGGGCGTACATTCGGGCGATGCAGCTTCACGCACAGCAGCGTGATGACGAAGCCGCAAGCGTCCTTGACGGCGCAATTGCGGCGGACTCGACTTTTTTCGCCGCCGTGATGGAGCGAAGGTACTTGCTTGGCACGCCGACGACACCTGCGATGATGAGCACTGCTCGCGCACTCGATGCCGCATACATGAAATCTCGATCTCATGCCACGGAATTCGAGAGGCTGTATTTTGACGCGTACCTCGCGTTTCACAGCGGTGACCACGTTCGCGCAGAGAACGAGAGTCGCGAGCTCCTGGCAAAGTATCCTGCGGATCCGCGGGCTTATTCTCGTGCGTTCACAATACTTGCCATTCACGGGCGGTTCTCGGAGGCGAACCTTCTCGCAGAACGTGCAGTCGCGCTTGATTCTGCGGGTAACACTCTGACCGCCGATCAGTGTCGCGTATGTATCGGATACAGGGCAATGTCGGAGATTAGCAGAATCACCGGCAATCTTCCGCGTGCCGAAATAATGGCGCGACGCGCGGTCAGTCTCGGACCCGGTGATGCGTCCGCTGTCTCCCAGTTGGCGACCGTGCTATCTGCTGAAGGGCGATCCACCGATGCACTCGCCCTGAGTCGCCAGGCCGCCGGACTCTCGCCGACCGATCCTGAATTCGCGCTGCAGCCGATTCAGGTACTCCTGGAAGCGCGTCGTTATTCGGCCGCGGACACCGCGCTTGCAGTGTGGTCTTCAGTACGGGACAGGCGGTTCGCGCTGCATGCGGCGGATCTGCGGCTGCTGCTTCTTCGCGAGCGCGGTCAGTACGAGGCGGCGGCGATTCTCGCGACACGAATGCTCGAGCGCTTCGCCGCTGATTCCAACTGGCTGCTCCTGGTTCAAGGAGAAACGCTTGCGCGGATAGGCCACGTGTCCAGCGCCAAGAGGGCATTCGCGGCTGATTTCTCGAACTGGCCGCACGAACACGATGCGGCGGCGATCTGGGTCTATTCAGGCGACCGCGCGCGCAGCAGTACCTGGCCGAGGGCCTTGCTGGCGGATGCGCTGTGGCAGGCCCATGCAATAGAACCGCCTGCACTGGCAGCGATGGCTGATACCATCGAGGCGACCGGCTCGGAGAGCTACTTCGGTCGTGACTGGAGACTGTTCCACCACGTTCGCGGGCTAATGGCGATGAACGCCAGGGACTGGCCATCCGCCGAACGTGAATTCGGCGCGTCGAGGTGGGAGCATGCGAGCTGGCCAAGGTCTCTTGTAGAGCGTGCGCACGCGCAGATCGCGCAGGGGCACTGGTCGGACGCGATCAACAGCCTTCGCGAAGCGTACACCTCCCCGTTGTCAGGAATGGGTCGCTACGTAGCGCGTAGCGAACTGGACTACGAGATGGCGCGAGCATTCGTGGCTGCCGGTGCCACCGACAGCGCCAGAGTCTATGCGCTGCGCGCAGCGAGCGCGTGGCAGTCCGCTGATCCGGCGGTGCGAAGCCGGCTTGCTCAACTACCGGCGAGCGTGCTGCAGGTCGCGAACCGCAGCCGGTAATACGCACCGACACATTCTCAGGCCCGTATTCCGCGCCCCGATATGACGTGCCAGAGCAACGAGATGATCGCCAGGACCAGAAGAATGTGGATCAGCACTCCGATCGCCGGGAAGATGAAGAACCCGAGCGCCCAGAGCAGCATCAGTACGAGCGCGATTGTGAGGAACATTGGCATTCTCCTTTGACCAGGGAGAAAAATGTACCGTTGCCCGGTCCGGAAATCGCGTTAAGGAGGTGAAAAGAAACGGACCGCCGGCTATCCAACCCCGGCAGTCGGCGATGTTTCGCCGCTGGTCGCCTCAGCCGTCAGTACAAGCGGCCCGGATTCTGCCTTTGCGGGTTGCGACGCTCCGCGATCCGGTACCAGTGGCCGATACTGTTTCTCAGGGTCAAATGTCGAAACGGCGTCGCCTTGCAGGTGCGCCGTCCGAGGGGAGAAACAATGACGGTAGTCGCATTACAGGCAATGCTCGTCGAGCACTGGTTGACAATATCGTTGGTGCTTTGTCCTGTGCTGGTGGTGCTGATGGCGCTCGCAGCCCTGACGTGCGAAGCCTGCGGTGCGCCGTTCGGAATCTTCCGGCGCCGGCAGCGTACGATCGACCTCTGCATTCGCTGCGCCGTTCTTCACGATATCCGAAGTGCGAACGATCACAAGGCCGCCGCTGTGGAAGCGGCCGCGAAAGCGAGGAGCGACGCCGGTTCCGGCGCCACCCCAAGCGAAGCCACGGTTTATGCGACACAGTCGCCGGTCCAGCTGGACGACGCTCATCCTGTTGCGCGCTAAGGCGCCAGTCAGGTAGGCGTCGGACCGGAATCCGATGGCGTCGAGTGCTTCCGCTCCGAGAGATACTGTTGACCGAGGGCCGCCGCTCCGCTCAGCGCGCCCATACCCATGGTTTCCACAGCAGAGCTGGGAACGATCATCAGGGCGCCCTTCTCCTTGAGACCCTCGTAAAGCATGTTCATCGCGCGCAGGTGCAGCGCGGTCGGATTGTCGCGGTACGTGATTGCAGCCTTGTCGAACAGTGCCGCGATCTCGACTTCGGCCTCGCCG
>JALYYT010000249.1 GCA_030946285.1 Gemmatimonadota bacterium | reverse complement strand
CTCGACCTGCTTCGACATCACGAGGGGCGACACCAGATTCCCCTCTACCAGGTGAACCACCACGCCGACACCGAGCACCAACAGCGCCCGTGTCGCACCATTCGGACCGGTCAGCACGAACGCTGCCGGAAGCATGGTGCTCAGTAACGTTCCGAAAAACGGGACGATTGCAACCATACCCGTGAACACTCCGAACGTCAGCCAGTAGGGAACGTTCAGCAGCCATAGAAAGAACGCCGTCAGCACGGCGAGGACGGCCATCGTCGTGAGTTGCCCGACGATGTAGGCGCGCAGCGAAGTGGCGATATCCCGAAGTATGTCGCGCACGAGATCCCGGTGGCGCGGAGGAAACAGCGCGATGAGCCATTCGCGGTAAACTCCCGGCTGGAGCGCCAGGTAGATGCTCATCACGAACACCGAGAACACATCTATCAGGATACCAACGATCGAAAACACGCGCGGAAAGACCGCCTGCGCATATCCTGAAAGCTGATCGTAGACAGCGTGAAGAATCTGGTGATTTCCTGTCGGCCAGAAATCTCTCATTCCCGGTAGACGGACCACGAACTTGTCGAACGCCACTTCCCAGGTCGTGATGTAGGCCGGGAGAACATCGAACAGCTCGCGTGTCTGCGCGGCGACAGCGGGTACGAGCAGCCAGAAGATGCCGCCGATGCCGAGGAGGGTGACGAGGACTCCGGCAGCGAAGGCGAGCCGTGGCGGGACGCTGGCTCGCGCGACAAGTGCGTCGCGTACAGCACCGAGATACAGCGAGATGATTACGGCGATGAACAGGAGCAGGAAGACACCCACCGTCCTCTGGAACATCCAGAGCATCAGGACCAGCAGCGTTACAGCCACGATGGTCCCCGCTGCCCTGCCCGCCGCGGGCTGTGTGCCGGTCAATTCTCCGACTTGGCTCCGTCGCTTTCCGGAGCCGGCAGCGCGCGAGCTGGCTCGGAGGCGACTTCACCGGCGCCAAGCTTGCGCGAGTCCGGTGCCTGTCCCGACGCCAGGCCCATCTTCTGCTTGAGTTGCGACAGCTGAAGGTCCGCCGTGGCATCCCCGGCTGACGACTCGAGCTGCTTGAACTGATTGCTCAGGGCGTCGCCCGAGAACTCCTCGTCTATCTCGACACTCGCGCGTATCTGCCGCTCGTTCTGCTCGATCTTCTCTTCCATCCGTGCGAACGCGTCGAAGGCCGACTTGTCGGACATCGACGACATCGTCTCCGAAATGCGCTTCTGCGCCTCCGCACGGCGCTGACGGGCAAGGAGGAGAGTCTTCTTGCGATTGGCCTCCTCGATGTTGTCGTTGAGGTCGCGCAGCGAATTCTTGAGGCGGTCGGTTTCCTGTTTGTGCGCCTCCCACGTCATCTGCATCTGCTGACCGCGCGAGACGTGCTCGTTGCGACGCATCAGCGCCTGCTTGGCCAGCTCGTCGCGCCCTTCCTTGACTGCCAGCATCGCGCGCCGCTCCCACTCCTCGGCCTCGCGCAACTCGCCCATAGTCTGGTCTTCCAGACGTTTCTCGTCTGCGATCGCGGCCGCAACCTGTTGTTTGGCGCGCACGAGCTGAGTGCGCATGTCCGCGATGATCTGGTTCAACATCTTCTCGGGCTGCTCGACAGCCGAGATCGCGGCGTTCACGTTGGCGCGGAAGAGGCGCGCTATGCTATCAAAGATGCCCATTCGGACAGAGTTCTCAGGGTTGGCCGGAGCCAGCGTCTTGGCGCGACGTTGGAGGAGCCGGTCGGCGAACCGGCCGGCTGGGTCATTCCGGAATAATACTCTTGGGTCCGGGGCTCAGTTAGTAGACAGGGCGCCTGACACTCGGGCCGTGGGCTGTCCGCCCGTTGCCAGTCTCATTAACATCGAAACGGATGCCACCGGTCAAATCATAGTTGCCGCCCCGATGAATCGCACCGTTGCCGCGGCGGGCATGTAAGCGGTCTCACGGCGGTAAATCGTGAGCCACGCATGTTCCTGCGAAGTAGTCGAGAAAACAAACAATTGTGCGTGATGAATGGCAGGGTTTATGAAGAGGTATCTCATAACTACTTCCACTCATGGAGGATCTATGACGATGCGCAGGTATACCTTGCCAATCGCCGCAAGCGTGCTTTTCCTTGCGGCAAATGCGTTGACAGTGTCGGGTCAGGCGTTCAGGCCCAACGCTGGTTTCACGACGTCCAGTCTTCCTGCGAATGATGACGGGTCTACTGGGCCTACGAACCTGGGGTTTACGGCCAATTTCTTTGGCGCTTCGTACACGCAGGCGTATCTCAACAACAACGGTAACATCACGTTTGCCGGCCCTCTCGCCACGTACACTCCATTCGGACTCACGGGCGGCGGCGTACCGCCCATCATTGCTCCCTTCTTCGCTGACGTAGACACACGCGGTGCCGGTTCCGCGTTGCTGACATATGGCTCGAGCACCGTCAGCGGCCACAATGCGTTCGGCGTTGACTGGAATGGCGTCGGTTATTTTGGAAGTCATACCGACAAACTGAACGTCTTTCAATTGGTGCTGATTGACAGGAGTGACACCGGCGCGGGAAATTTCGACTTCGAGTTCAACTACGGTCCAATCCAGTGGGAAACGGGAGATGCGAGTGGCGGGACTGGCGGCCTGGGCGGAAGCTGCGCCGCGGCTGGATATTCAAACGGCCTTGCCTCCCCGAACACCGTTTCGTATGAGCTGCCCGGCTCACACACCTGCGGCGCGCTCATAAATGGCGGTGCGAACGCGCTTAGCACCGGGATGTTCAACAGTACCCAGACTGGTCGGTATCTGTTTGCGGTCAGGAACGGTCAGGTCGTTACGAATACCACTCCGGAGCCGGGTTCGCTTGCGCTGCTTGGAAGTGGTCTAGTCGGTCTGGTGCCTGTCCTTCGGAGACGCAGGTCCTGAGCGCCAACGCATGACAACATACAGGAAAGAGCCCACTCTCCGGTGGGCTCTTGCTTGTATTGAGACGGTTTATCGCAGCAGCATTTCGGAGTGCGGAATTCCATCCTCGTCATAGTCGTAGCCGGTCGCACAAAATCCGAGACGTTCATAAAAGCGTAACAGATACTGCTGCGCGCCGATGCGTATCGGGCGCACGCCATGTAACGCGTGAAGCCGTTCGATCCCCTCTTGAACGAGTAACATTCCTAGGCCCGTGCGACGTGCAGCCGCCGAGGTGATGATGCGCCCCAGGGAAGGTTCATCGTACTTGACGCCAGGCGGTACTATCCGCAGGTACGCAGCGATCGCACCGTCGGATCCTCGGCACCACAGATGATGCGAAACGCTGTCAACACCGTCGGCGTCCTGATACGCACACGCCTGTTCCACAATGAAGACCGCCGTGCGCAGCGACATGATGTCGTAGAGATCGTGCACGCCGAGCTCATTGAACTGCGCGAATCTCCAATCGATTGGTGCATCACCGTCGTTCTTGTTCACGCGCGCTTGATCTGGTAAAAGCGCTCTTTCGCGATCCGCCTGCCGGTCGGAGTCGCCGCAAGTCCGCCACCTGCCGTTTCCCTGTAGCGCACGTCCATCTCGCGGCCTATCTGACCCATCACGTCTATCACTTCGTCCACCGGAATCGCGAACTCGATACCCGCGAGCGCCATCTCGATCGCCGCCATCGCGATCGCGGCGCCGGTGGTGTTCCGGAATACGCATGGAAGCTCGACAAGTCCTCCGATCGGATCGCATACGAGACCGAGTGTGCTCTGCATCGCGAGCGCGGTCGCGTGGCTTGCCTGCCGCGGTGTTCCGTCGAGCATCTCGGTCGCTGCCCCGACCGCCATTGCCGCCGCCGCACCGGTCTCCGCCTGGCAGCCCCCTTCCGCGCCCGACAGCGACGCGCGCTCGGCGATCACAGCGCCGATAAGTCCGGCTGTGGCTAGCGCGTCAATCACACGATCATCCGGAATTCCCAGCGCGCTCGCGAGACCCGTGAGTACCGCCGGCAGCACGCCTGCTCCGCCTGCTGTTGGTGCGGCGACGATCACTCCCATCGCACTGTTCACTTCCTGCACAGCAAGTGCGCGCGCAAGAATGTCGTGCAGCAGCGTCCCAGCCATGGGCCCTGCGCTGCTCCCCGCGAGCTTCGCCGCATCGCCGCCTACCAATCCGGCGTTGGACCTGAGATCTCCAACCAGTCCCGCGTCAACTGATCCACGCATCACGGAAAGCGCACGTCCGAGCGCCTGCCGGATATCCTCGACGGTCCGTCCCTGATCCTGCGCTTCGAGATCGAGTGCGACGCGAGCGAGCGATATTCCGCACGCCTCCGCATCCGCTACTGCGTCAGCTAACGACTTGTACATTCAGCCGCCTCACCCGCCCGATACC
>JALYYT010000245.1 GCA_030946285.1 Gemmatimonadota bacterium | reverse complement strand
GTTCCCGGATGTGGAGCTCGTGGCGGGCAACATCGCGACGCGCGCGGGTGCTCGCGCTCTGGCGGAACGCGGCGTGGACGCGATCAAGGTTGGCGTCGGTCCCGGCTCGATCTGCACGACGCGTGTCGTGACTGGCATCGGCGTGCCTCAGCTTACGGCAGTCCTCGACGCGGTGGATGGCGCCGGTGACGTGCCGGTGATCGCCGATGGAGGCATCAAGTATTCCGGCGACATCGTCAAGGCACTTTCCGCTGGGGCTTCCAGCGTGATGATGGGATCGATGCTGGCCGGTACGGAGGAAAGCCCGGGTGAATCCATCCTGATGGAAGGGCGTCGTTTCAAGATGATCCGGGGTATGGGGAGTCTGTCCGCGATGCAGGACGGAAGTGCCGACAGGTACTTCCAGGAAGGCGAGATGTCGGCCAGGAAACTGGTTCCAGAGGGAATCGAGGGCAGGGTACCGTACAAGGGACCCGCCGCCGATGTACTGTACCAGATGGTCGGCGGGCTGCGCGCGGGAATGGGCTACGCGGGGTGCGCGACTATTGACGAACTCCGCACGAAGACCGAATTTGTTCGCATCACTGCAGCGGGACTGAGAGAATCCCATCCGCACGACGTGGTGATAACGAGAGAGGCACCGAACTACTCGGTCTGAGGCAAGCGAGGGCGTTCGACGCCGTGCAGGATGAGCGCGGGCCCGTTACCAACGCGGCAAACTGTTTTTTCGTAGTAGGATGAAGCTGTAGTAGACGGCGCTGGATGGTTTTCACACAATCCGGGGTGCCGCCGCGTATGTTCGCGTGCGGAGGTCCGGGAGAGCGGTAACTCGTCGAGGAATTACATGGGACTTGGGTCGCGGAAGAGTATCGCGGTATTACAGGCTGAAGCGAGCGGAGAGGGCGAGGAGCGGACGCTTCGGCGAGCGCTCACTGCGCTGAACCTCACGACGCTCGGCATCGGCGCCATCATCGGAGCCGGCATCTTCGTGCTGACGGGCACGGCTGCCGCGCAGCATGCTGGTCCCGCGGTGGTGTACTCGTTCATCCTTGCGGGCATCGGCTGTCTCTTCGCCGGACTGTGCTACGCCGAGTTCGCGGCGATGATCCCGATCGCCGGCAGCGCGTATACATACGGCTACGCGACCCTGGGCGAGTTCATCGCCTGGATCATCGGGTGGGATCTGATACTCGAGTATCTGTTTGGCGCCGCGACGGTGGCTGTGGGTTGGAGCGGTTACTTCACCGCGTTCATGAACGAGATCGGACTGCACATACCGTATCAGTATGCGCAGGCGCCGCTCCGGGTCGTGGGGACGCACCATCTGGTGCAGTCAACGCTGTGCATATCGCCGACCACGAACCAGATAGTCAGTGATACTCTGGCCACGTGCGCTCCGGGTCTCACGGCGGTGCAGGGAGTGATCAACGTCCCGGCGATCGTACTCACGCTTCTGATGACCGCCCTCCTGGTCGTCGGAATCAAGGAGTCCGCCAACTTCAACAACGTGATCGTGATGGTGAAGGTCGCGATCGTGCTTCTGGTGATCGGCTTCGGCTTCGCGTACGTCAACCGGGCGAACTGGCACCCGTTCATCCCGGCGAACACGGGATCGTTCGGCTCGTATGGCTGGAGCGGCGTGGCGCGCGCAGCAGGTGTCGTGTTCTTCTCGTACATCGGCTTCGACGCGGTCTCGACGGCGGCGCAGGAAGCGAAGAATCCGCAGCGCGACATGCCTATTGGCATTCTCGCTTCGCTCGCGATCTGCACCGTGCTCTACATCCTCATGGCGCTCGTCATGACGGGATTGGCCAATTACAAGACGCTCGACGTACCTCAACCGGTATTTGTTGCCATCGCAGCCGCGGGGCCCGCGCTGGCGTGGCTCCGGCCGATCGTCAACATCGGCGCAATTGCAGGACTCGCGTCGGTAGTGCTCGTGATGCTCATGGGCCAGCCGCGAATCTTCTTCTCGATGGCGCGCGACGGGCTGCTGCCTGCGGTGTTCGGAAAGGTGCATCCACGTTTCCAGACGCCGTACGTGACGACGATCCTGACCGGCACTGTCGCGGCGGTGATCGCGGGCTACTTCCCGATCGGACTCCTCGGTGAGCTCGTGTCGATTGGTACGCTGCTCGCCTTCGTGATCGTCTGCGCCGGCGTCATCGTACTGCGTTACCGTCAGCCCAACATTGAGCGTCCGTTCCGCACGCCGCTGGTGCCGCTCGTACCGATTCTGGGCATCCTGAGCTGCGGCGCGCTGATGGCGTCACTGCCTTCGGACACCTGGATCCGGCTCATAGTCTGGATGCTTCTCGGCCTGCTCATCTACGCGTTCTACGGTAAGAGCCACTCCAAGCTCGGCAGGGCCGAAAAAGTCGGTGCCTGATCTGCTTGCCGTTCCGGCTGACCGCCGGACGGCAATCGAGCGTCTCTCGCGCGAACTGCGCGGGGGACGCTCGATCGTTTTGTCCACTCACATCAACTCGGATGGCGATGGATGCGGATCGGAAACGGCGCTAGCCCGCATGCTCGCGCAGCGCGGGATGACGGTATCCATCGTCAATCCTACCCCGTGGCCCGAGATGTTCCGTTTCCTCCTCGGCGACGACATCAACATGGTCGAGCTGTCCGAGGGCGGAATGGATACGATGCGCAAGGCCGATGTCGTGGTAGTACTCGACATTGCCGATCTCGGACGGCTTGGCAAGCTGGCGGATGTCGTGCGTGGACTGACGGTGCCCAAGCTCGTGATAGATCACCACGTCCCGAGTGATGATCCACCTGGCAGCGAGATTCTCTCCGACACGAGCGCGTGTGCAACGGGAGAGCTCGTTTACGACGTTGGTTCGGTGCTTGGTTTCGAGATAACTCCGGCAATAGCCAATTCACTTTACGTCGCGCTGGTCACGGATACGGGAAGCTTCAGGTTCAGCAACACGACGCCTCGATGTCATGCGGTCGCCGCACAGCTCCTGGCCGTGGGAGTCGAGCCGGAGGAGATGTACCAGCGAATCTACGCGTCAATGCCTGTGGGCCGATTGACGTTGCTGCGCGACGCACTTGCGACGCTCGAAGTCGATGCTTCATACGGCCTGACATGGATATCCGTTCCCGCGGGCGCTACGGAAAAACACGATGTACGGCCCGAGGATCTGGAGGGGATAGCGGAGCACGCACGATCCGTCGCGGGTACGCGCATGGCTATATTCTTCCGCGATCTCGGGCACAACCGCGTGAAGATATCGTTCCGCACCACGCGTGGAGTCGACGCAAACGCATTCGCGCACCAGTTCAGTGGAGGCGGACATGTGAAGGCTTCCGGTGCGCTGGTAGAGGGCGGACTCGAGGATGTGCAGCGGCGAGTCATCGCCGCAGCACGCGCGTATCTAGGGCCGCACGACGCGACCAAGCCGGGTACATGACGAACAGCGCCATGCCGTGGCACGTCACGGGCATGGCGCTGTTCGATTCACCGCAACGCATGTGAGCGCTTCGAGGACTAAACTACGGTCCCGATCTCCGCAGCTGCGCGCTCAAGAATGTCGGAGATGCGCTTGAGCTGCTCCGGTGTGCGCTTCGCGTTCTGAACGTAAACGGAGCGACCAACGTCCTTCATCGCGCGGTGGACCTGCATCATCGGCTCACCGAATATGCTCTGAGCGAATTCGGTGATGCGCGAGAAGATGTCGTCGACCGCTGAGCGATTTTCCTCGAGATACTTGCGACCTTCGTCCGTTATCTCGTACACCTTCTTGCCGCCCTCTTCAGGGGTGACACGCGCGTAACCCATGTCCTCGAGCATCGTGAGCGTCGGGTATACCGTACCCGGGCTCGGTGAGTAAGCGCCCCCGAATCGCTCCTCGATCGCCTTGATGATCTCGTAACCGTGTCGCGGCTTCTCGACGAGCAACTGCAGGATGACGTACTTGAGGTCTCCCTGGTCGAATACGCGTGCGCTACGCGGTCCACCACGCGGGCGCCACGGGCCGCTGCCCCAGAACGGAGCCCCTTCGAAGCCCCAGTTTCCCTTCCACATTCCTCGGCGCATCCATGCTGCACCACAATCGAATCCAGACATGACCTGTGTCCTCTGAAGATATAGTTCGATATATCGCCTGATATATCGCTACATCCAAGATATATCGATGTTATATCGCGTCAAGGGGGGGTGGGTGGCTCCACATGGGATGGGCCGGTCGGTCTCTTTGCGAGCGCTGGGAGTATCCGAGCGGAGGCGTGCGGTCCTTACATTTGTCGTATGACTGAAGAGACTCCCCGGAGCCGAGCGCTTCCGGTAATGGACCAGGCTCCAACTCCGAAGACCGTGGCTCCTCCGACGCCTGTGGCGTTCCCGGATCTGGGGCAGATAATTGCCGTTTCGAGCGGCAAGGGAGGCGTCGGCAAATCCACCGTCGCGGTGAATCTGGCAGTAGCGCTGGCGCAGGGCGGGGCGCGTGTCGGAATAATGGACGCTGACATCTACGGCCCCAACGTTCCAAGGATGCTTGGTCTGGACGGCCCGCCGAGGCTGGACAACCACGATCGGATGGTACCGCACGAGGCGTTCGGGGTTCGAGTCGTCTCGCTTGGCTTCCTGGTGGCGCCGGACCAGCCGGCGATCTGGCGCGGCCCGATCATCATGAAGGTCATCAACCAGTTCCTGCGGGACGTCGCATGGGGCAAGCTGGACTACCTGATCGTGGACATGCCGCCGGGGACCGGCGACGCGCAACTGTCGCTCGTGCAGGCGACGCACGTGCACGGTGCGTTGATCGTCACGACACCGCAGGATGTGTCCACGGGCGACGCGCTGCGCGGCGCGAAGATGTTCGAGAGGGTCGGTGTTCCCATCATTGGCGTAGTCGAGAACATGTCGTATTTCGAGTGCCCGCACTGTGGCAAGCCGACCGCATTGTTCGGCTCGGGCGGCGGCAGGAAGCTGGCCGACTCGCTGGGCCTTCCGCTGCTTGTAGAGATCCCGCTGTATCCGCGCGTGCTCGAAGGTGGCGATTCAGGACGTCCTATCGTTGTAAGCGAGCCGGAGTCGGGTGCAGCGCGCGCTCTGACCCAGTTAGCAGCTAGCGTGCGGGATGCCGTCGTGAGTGGGAACACGGCCTCCGGCGCCGCTTCCGGCAGTTAGTCCCTGATCCTTGAGCGCCGCGGTGCCCGTACCGCGGCGCAACTCGGAGTTCAGCTCGCCGCCAAGCAGCACGGTGAGCATCGACAGGTACATCCAGCTCAGCAGCACGATTACTGCCCCGATGGTGCCATAGGTTCGGTTATAGGTGCCGAAGTGTGTGACGTACGACCGGAACAACAGCGTGACCATGATCCATAGTCCGGTGGCGAACGCAGCGCCGACGAGCGTCTGCAGGCGATTGTGTGCCTGCACGTCCGGGAGGAACATGTATATCGCCCAGACACTGACAAGCATGAGCGCGATGGTCAGCGCGTACTGCACCACTGCCGAAATGGCGGCGGATGCGCCGCCGAGAGAAACTGCGGTCGCGAACCAGCGGAGCAGTTCCCCGCCTCCCATGAGAAGCGCTACCGAACCTCCGATGGTCACTGCACACACGATTGTCGCTCCGACCCCTATGAGCTGCACACGCCACCACGGTCGAGTCTCGTGAACTTCATACGCGTCATTCAGCGCGCCGGCTAGCGTACTGAACATGTTGGCGCCGGCAAAGAGCGCCAGCAGCGCACCCACTGACATCAATCCGGGTGCTCCGTTCGAAAATACGACATCGCCCAGGACTCCCTCCACGAGAGCGAGGGCGGAAGGGGGCAGCGATCGCGCGATCAGGGAGAACAGGCTGTTGAACAACTTCTGCCTGTTGCCGAAAGTGCTGAGGACAGGGGCTATCAGCAGAAACGTCGGAAAGAGGCTGAAGAAGAAGCTGTATGCCGCCGCGGCGCTCATGCGCAGGATGTTGTCGTCGAGCAACTCGGATATTGTCTTGCGCGCCAGCACTACGACATCGTAGCCGGCAACTACAAATCGTGAGTGTGGTGAAACCGCGCGGGAAGTGACCATGGACAGAGCCGGGATTCGGGACGATCGGACGCTCGGCCAGGAGGACAGTCAACTTCCGTTCCATAACGGCTCGGCACGCTCAGCATGACGCGCAATGAGCTACTTGGTTTGCGCGACCCGCATTCCCGCTCGTCCAGTCGCCACCGCCCGCACAACCAAGCCCGGCGCCGTCACGAAGAGCCCCGCGACGTCCACGGAATCGATGTTCGCGGACAGAGTGACGGCATCTCCCAACTTGCGGTTGAGGCCATCGTCGAGGAGTGCCCGGCCCTTGTCGAGCAGTGGCTGCACGGGAATTCTGGCCTTTTCACGAAACAATTCTCTCAGCGCATCCGACTTGAGCCACGCGTACGCGGCGATGAGCTGGCTGTCGGATGTGAGGTCGTAGTCCAGATTGGGCACGGACAGCTCACCAGCCTTTCTGTCGTATTCCGGCGTACCGGCGAAGAGGAGTGTCCCATTTGCGTCGCCGGTGAACGTCATGGCGAGCGCAAGCCGTCCGTGCGGTAGCGGCGTAACTCGAGCCGATCTGATGGTGACGGTGCGGCCAGCCTCCGTAATCGATTTTCCGGCGAGCGCTTCGGTGATCGTTCTTGACGCGGCGGGATATTCAATTGTGGAGCCCAGGACAATATGAAACCCGTTGGCGAGTGTGTCCTTCCCAAGCGGTGGCAACGGAGCCGCGGCGACGACGGGCTCCGTTCCATAGATGACCCTCGGGCGCGCATCCAGGCCTGCATCAACGATCAGATTTCCGCCCGCACCGCTCACATTGCCCATGCGCAGTCGCTCGGGGCCGAGGAGGAGCCACACATTGTCGGCCAGGCGAATCGGATGATTGAGCAAGCCCCACCACTCGCGGAATCGGTCCGTGAGGTCGACCTTCTCGATCTTGCGGTCGATTCCCGGAAGCTGGCTCGCGAGCGCTGCACTCGCGGCGCCCACGACACGCTGCGTTACATCGTAGTGAATTATCCCCACAGTGCAGCGATCGCGTTCCGTAGTGGACGCCGCTGCAAGCCTGACTACTCGGGAGTGAGACGACAGATGCCAGTCGGACGTGAGCTGGAGCGGGGTCGCGAGCTCTACCACGACGCGCGGTCGGTCCGACGGCGCCTCGCCTCCGCACCCCGCACCGATGGTCGGGCCGAAGCGCGGCTTGAAGAATCCCTTCGCAGCGTAGGAAAGCGTAGCGCGGAGGTGGACCTCGCCATTTTCCACTGACGTGGTAAATGGCCCTCGTCGCGCCTCGAACGCGTAGTGACGATTGGGATCATCGCCGACCATTCGCACCTCGTCAAGCGAGCCGAACGTGATGGGAACGGTGCGTTCGACAAGCGCCAGGATGGGGGCGTAGTCGTAGATCAGCGGTACGTTGAAGTGCGACAGCTGAAGCGGGGGGGGCGTGGGAAGCAAATCGAGTTGAGACTTCGCCGCCGAGAGCGGCGGGCGTGACTCGCGGCAACCGGCGATCATCGTCATTGCAAGCAGCGTAGCGAGCGCAAACGCGCACGCCCGCGGCGGTAACGGCGACGGCGGCGCCTGGTGCTCACGGGAACGATTCGTATGACTTCTCCCATCCGATCCAGCAGGGCACGATGAATGCACGTTTCCTCTCCGATGCACAGCGGTATCTCTCATGGAGGTATGGATGTCCGAATACGACAAGCGCGGTACGGGCGCAGGTGATGAAGGACGCTCATCGGCGGAGAAGCGTGCCGAGAAGTTTGGAGACCGTACGGTTGGCCGCGGAATGGATTCGCCGGATTCAACAGAGGCAGTGCTGGACTCGAAGACCGGAGAGCCGGATCCCCGCGCAACCGAGAAGCGCTCGAACGACAGCGGTTCGAAGGACAAGTAGCCTTTCACGCTACCCGCCGGGCGCGTTGCATCTCGTCGGGAAATTTTCTGAACCAGCTTGATAACAGCAGCAGCTCGTCTATCTCGTGCGTCGGGACGGACGAGCCTGCGGCTGGATTCTCGCCGAAGATGTCGTCCACCAGCCGGCGCATCGCGGTTTTTTCGCGCCGCGTCCTGGGTGTGTCAAGTTCAGCGCGAACGATTCCGCGCCGGATCACGTAGGTGCGGTCACGGCCGTCGAAGCCAGTGATCTCGTAGACGAACGAGAGCGTCTCCACCGCAAACCTCAGACGGTCGAATTGCTCCCGGAGCGCTTCGAGTCGCGACAGCTTGTCACGAAAGATGGCGGCGCGCTCGAATTCGAGATGGTCGCTCGCAGCTTCCATCTGTGTGCGAAGAGTATCGATCGGACCCTTGTCCGAACCGTCCAGAAACGCGCGCGCGAGCGATAGTTGCTTTTCGTACTCGGTCACCGTGCAACCTCCGACGCACGGTCCGAGACATTTCCGGATCTCGTGGCGAATGCAACCGGGCGTGCGGCCTAGCACGAACAGCTCGCGCTGGTCGGCGAAGAAGATCGGCATGTCCGACCGGCAATCGCGAAGGCCCAGCACGTCGTTGAGCTCACGGACTGCATCGCCCACACGCTGTGCTCCAACGAAGGGCCCGTAGTAGACGGCTGCGTCATCGGGGCCGGCACCGCGGACTACATTCAGTCGTGGTGCGGCACCACGCGAGATCTTGATGAACGAATAGTGTCGAGCGTCGCGCTTCATGGCGACGTTGAAGCGTGGACGATACTGCTTGATGAGGCGAAGCTCTCTCAGCAGCGCTGCGAACTCACTCGGCTCATAGTCCCATTCGATCCGGGTTGCCTCCCGTAGAATGCGCGCGCCCTTGTCTTCGGGATATCCGGCGCGGAAGTAACTCATCAGGCGCGAGCGAACCGACTTGGACTTCCCCACGTACACTATCTCGCCGTTGTCGGCGATCATGCGATAGACGCCCGGTTCGTTGCGCGCGTTCTGCCGCACGAGCGCACGCATGGCGGCGAGCTGCTCGTCGCTGGTGGGCTCCTTGAAGGTGTAGGCGCGCGTTCTGGGCATTGCCGGCGTCAGCTCGTTTCAGCTCTGGCAGTGGGCACAGAGGACGGTCTGGCGGCCGTCCACGGCGTGCGTACCGACGAGCTTGGCGCCGCAGCGACGACACGGCTCGCCCGCGCGGCCGTACGCTGCCAGGTGACGCACGAACTCGCCGGACTCGCCGCTGGCGTTCCGATAGTCGCGAATGCTCGACCCACCGGCAGTGATCGCCTCCTGAAGCACATTCACGATCGAATCGCGCAGGCACGCAGCCTCCGCTGACGTCACGCGCGACGCGTCACGGGAAGGGTCGATCCGGGCGCGCCACAACGCTTCGTTTGCGTAGATGTTCCCGACGCCCACGATCCTGTACTGATTCATGATCACCTTCTTCACCGGCTGGCGTGACGCCCGAAGAATACCCGACAATCGCTCCGCCGTAAATCCCTCGCCGAGCGGTTCCTCTCCGAGTGCACCGAAATACTCCCCCAGGCGCTCGTCATTCATCAGGGAGACTGTCCCGAGCCTTCTGACGTCGCGGTAGGCCAGAACGAAACCGGCGTCGAGTCCGAGCATGACGCAGATGTAGGTCCGGTCGTAGTCGGTGAGTCCGCTCCCCTGGGTCGCGAGCAGGGCGCCGGTGAAGCGTGGCTGAACCACGAGGGAGTCGCCCGTGTCGAGGGCGATCACGATGTGCTTGGCGCGCCGGGCGGATCCGGTGATTACAGCTCCGCGAACGTGGCGCGCGAACGTTCTCGGAGTCGCCTCCCTTAGCACGTCGGGACGCGGGATTCCGACCGCTTCGATCCTCCGACCGGCGACGACTTCGTTGACCCCATTTGCAATTGTCTCTACCTCGGGAAGCTCAGGCATCCGCGGCCGCCTGTATGCGGTGTATTTCCCGCCAGGCGATATCACTACGCATCTGCTTGCCCGCGAAAGTGATGCGCGCCGCGTAATCTCGGCTGTGGACGGCGGCGGCGGGCAGCGTGTCGCCAATCGCCGTTACAGAAAGCACGCGGCCACCATCGGTGACGACCGCGGGGTCATTCGGAGGAACGGAACGGTCGCCTGGTGCAATGCTGGTGCCCGCATGGAACACAAATACGTCGTCCTGGGGAGCTGGAAGCGAAATGGGGTCGCCCTTGTGGCCCTGGCCGGGATAGCCTGCGGCGGCGAGGACTGTCGTGACACTCGCTGCAGATCGCCATTCGATTTCACCCGAGGCCTGAAGGGAATCGCCGCGCGCGACGGCAAGCACCAGTCGCAGGAGGGAACTCTGCATGAGTGGAAGCAGCGCCTGCGTTTCCGGGTCACCGAACCGGCAGTTGAATTCCACAACGCGCGGGCCGTCACGATTGATCATCAACCCAGCGTAGAGAAGACCTGTAAATGCGGACCCGTCGCTTTGAAGCGCCTCCAGGGTAGGCGCTACTATGCGACTGCGGACGACCGCACGAAGCGCTGGCGTGTCCAGCGATACCGGGGCGTAAGCTCCCATTCCTCCCGTGTTCGGGCCGAGGTCGCCATCCTGCAGGCGCTTGTGGTCCTGTGACCCGATCATCAGCCGGAAATCGTGCTTGCCACACAGGGCGAAGACCGACAGCTCCTCGCCCTCCATGAACTCCTCGACGAGAATCTCCCGTCCCGCATCGCCGTGCGTGCCCGCGACGAGCATGTCGTTGATCGCCAGCTCTGCTTCATTCATGGTAGCCGCAACCACGACACCTTTTCCTGCAGCAAGTCCGGAGGCCTTGATGACAACCGGTGCGCCGAGCTCGTGTGCGGCCCGCAGGGCGCTTTCGACCGTGGTGTGATGACTTGCATGCGCGGTCGGGACGCCCGCCTTTTCCATGATCCCCTTCGCGTATCGTTTCGAGGTCTCGATTCGCGATGCTCGGCGAGTGGGACCAAAGATGTCGAGGCCTGCGGTGCGAAACTCATCCACGATCCCCGCCTCCAACGGCCCTTCGGGGCCCACAACCGTCAGGTCGACCGACTCCGCTCTCGCGAATGCCAGCAAGCCGCCAACGTCGCTGGGGCGAATCGGCACGCAGCGGGCGATAGTGGCGATCCCGGGATTTCCGGGAGCTACCACGATGTCGAGAAGGGGATCATCCTGCAGGAGCTTCCATGCGATAGCGTGTTCACGCGCACCGGCGCCGACGATCAGAACCTTCACTCGTTCTCGTCCCTGAAGATGCTGTTCATTCCGTCTGTCGCCTTGCGCGCTGCATCAACTACCTGGTTCATCACACCCTTCATCTTGTCGCCGTAATAATTTGCGGCGTCGTTATAGTCGTCCGTGAGCGGGCGCGAGCCGGGTGCGTCGCGACGCGCGTAGTCGCCGTTGATAATTGCGTCATACCCGCCCGACCGAATCCATCGCTGCAACTCGGCGGCGCGCACCGTATTGAATGGGTGAGTGCGTCCCGCGACGTTCAGCAGCTTGAACAGAGTATCAACCGCGTTGCCTTCGCTCTCGTATTCCTGGGCCTGCGCGAGAAATTCATCGAGACTCGTTTCGTCGCTGCCACCCCTGCCTCCCGCGAAGAGGAGGAACATGCGCATGGTATCGATTGGCTCCTGCGAAGCCAGCAGCCCTGCGCGGTCGGCGGAGAACTCGGACTTGCGATACCACTCGAGGAGCGCCCACTGGATAGGAAGCGTGATGAGCCCAAGCCCCGGTATCGCATTGAAGCCGAACGAAAGAAACAGCAGCGCAAGCGTGGCGTATGTGGAGAGACCACTCATGACGTGACCGATCTCATGACCGAGGAGAACACGCTGCTGCGGTTCGTCGAGCATGCTCAGTGCGCCGGTGTGCACGACGATGAATGGTTTCTCGAATCCGACAGCCATCGCATTCACGAACGGTGTCTGCGTGACGAACAGGTCAGGTCGATCGCTCCAGTCCATGGTCGCCAGAACTTCCCTATACAACGCGTTCAGGCGTGGTCTCTGGCGCTCATTGACGCGTACCGCGTCAGCGGTAAAGAGCTGCCGTACACCACGCTCACCCAGAAAACTCATCACCTTCCGAACCAGCTCGTCAAGGCCGGGAATCGCCCGAAGAGTCTGAAGTGCCGCGCGGTCTGCAGGGTGTTCCCACGCGACCGGGGCGATCCCCGTGAGAATCCGGCGAGCCGACGTGGAGGGAACTGGAAGCGAGTCTGTCATCTGAGCGCCTGATCGAGATCGTCAATGAGATCGCCGACATCCTCGACGCCGCACGAAAGGCGGACGAGGCCGTCGGTGATGCCGAGCTCCGCGCGTCTGGCCGGTTCCACGGAAGCGTGCGTCATGCCAGCGGGCTGGTTGATGAGACTTTCAACGCCGCCCAGTGACTCGGCGAGACTGAATACGCGCACCTTCGAAAGAACAGCTGCGGCCTTCTCGCGACTTCCTGTTTCAATCGAGATCATCCCGCCGAACCCGGTCATCTGGCGTTTGGCCAGCTCGTGCTGCGGATGGGATGCGAGCCCTGGATAGAACACGTTCGGCTCACCTATTCGCTTCACGAGCCAGGCCGCGATCCGCCGCCCGTTGCTGTCGTGCCGCTCCATTCGCAGATGCAGAGTCTTGGTGCCGCGAAGAACCAGCCACGCATCCATTGGTCCGGGAACGGCTCCCGCAGCGTTGAGTATGAACTGGAGTCGTGTCGCGATATCGTCGTCATTCGCGAGCGCGATACCGCCGATCATGTCGCTATGTCCGTTCAGATACTTGGTGGAGGAATGCCAGACTATGTCTGCGCCGAGCGAGAACGGCTGCTGGAAGTACGGCGATGCGAAGGTGTTGTCGACTATGAGCATCGCGTCGTTGCGGTGCGCGATGTCGGCGGCGGCGCGAATATCAGTGAGCCGCATCATCGGGTTGGTGGGAGTCTCGATGATCACGGCGCGCGTCTGCGCCGTGCATGCGTCTTCAATCAGCTGCGGGTCGCGCGTGTCCACGTAGGTGAACGTCATGCCGTAGTTTCGCAGGATCTTGTCGAAGAGGCGGTACGTTCCGCCGTACACGTTCTCGCCGACGACGAAATGATCTCCGGCGCTGAACAGCTTCATGATCGAATCGAGACATCCCATTCCGCTCGAGAAAGCGAAGCCGTAACTGGCGCGCTCGAGCGAGGCGACATTTCGCTCGAGGGCCTCGCGTGTGGGATTCCTGCCGCGGGCGTACTCGTAGCCCTTGTTGATGCCCAGCTCCTCCTGCACGTATGTCGAGGTCTGGTATATGGGAGTCATGATCGCGCCGGACAGGGGATCGGGGCGCTGTCCGGCGTGGATGGCGCGGGTTCCGAAGGCGGCGGACAGGTCCTCGTCGAAGATCTTCGTCATGGCAGGGTTCTGGATCGTTGGGTAGAATACGAACTAGAAATATGAAGGAGGCGACCACGTGACGGCGTCCGCGCCCATTTATTGTGTCATTGCTGACGATGAACCCCGGTTGAGGCAGGTTCTGGTGCGGCTCATGACTGGCGACGGCTTCACCTGCCTCGAGGCGGGTGACGGCATGGAAGCGCTGGAGCAGCTCGACAAGGCGCCGGCCGCCCTGCTGCTCAGCGATCTTCGTATGCCCCGGATGGACGGGATCGAGCTGCTGCGACAGGCCAAGTCGAAATATCCCGATATCGCGGTCATCCTGATCACCGCGGTCGCCGATGTCGAACTGGCGCTGAGCTGCCTGGCGAACGGGGCAATGGACTACCTGACCAAGCCCTTTCATCTGGAAGAAGTGCTCGCCCGCGTGGGTCAGGCGATGGAGAAGCGCCGATTGATCCTGGAGAACCGCTCCTACCAGGCAGGCCTGGAGCGTCTCGTGGCCACGCAGGCCCGAAAGCTTGAGGAGTTGTTCCTCGGCGGCGTTCAGGCGCTGGTGCAGGCTCTGGAGGTCAAGGATCAGTACACTCGAGGGCACTCTATCCGGGTCAGCCAGTATTCTTCGCTACTAGCGCAGGAAATCGGACTTTCCGAGCCAATGGTGCGCCAGATCGAGCTTGGCGGCCAGGTGCACGACATCGGCAAGATCGGTGTCCGCGAGGCGGTGCTGAACAAGGAAGGGCCGCTCACTGATGAGGAATACCAGCACATCATGACCCATCCGGTGCTCGGCTGGCAGATACTGTCGCCCCTGCTGGGAGACGAACCGGTGGCGCTCAACATCGTGCGCTCGCACCATGAGCGATTCGACGGTCGTGGCATCCCCGACAAGCTTGCTCGGACGGATATCCCCTTGGAGGCGAGGATCGCGGGGCTGGCTGACGCCTTCGATGCAATGACCAGTGGACGAGCCTACCGGCGCGGCCGGTTCATGTCTGCGGACGATGCGATTGCCGAAATCACGCGTTGTTCGGGAACGCAGTTCGACCCGGAGCTTGCCGAGGCATTCATCGCTGTCATCAGGCAGCAGAAACTGGCGGGGTAGGGATGTCGTGAGCGCCATTGGTTGTCATGCCGAGTGGGGTGAGCGACCGCGCGGACCCCAACATTGGATCGATCAGCCGTAAATTCCAAGATGCCCGTGCGTTCCGCGCGGGCATCTGCTTTTTTAATACATGGAATATCCAGGACTGATGGTCAGTGTGTCCGGCGTGCGCGGTCGCGTCGGGGAGGCGTTGACGCCGGAAATCGTCAGCAGGTTCGCGGCAGGGTTCGGCCACTGGGCGCTTTCGCGCGCCGGTGCCGGCGCGAAAATCGTGCTCGGCCGGGACAGCCGCGTGAGCGGACCCATGTTTCATCATGCGGTGGTTGCGGCGCTCGAAAGCGTCGGGGCGCAGATCGTGGATCTCGGAATGGTGCCGACGCCGACGATCCAGCTCGCGGTCGAGCACCATCACGCCGCCGGCGGACTCGGAATTACCGCGAGCCACAATCCGATCGAGTGGAACGCGCTCAAGTTCATCGGGCCGTCCGGACTTTTTCTCGATGGTAACGAGGCTCGCGAGATGCGAGCTGTTGTCGAAAGCGATTTTCCGCGAGTGACTTGGGATCGGCTCGGCTCGCTCGTGCGCGACAACGACGCCATCCGTCGTCACATCGATGCCATTCTCGCGCTTCCCTTTGTTGACGTCGAAGGGATACGCGCGCGGCATTTTCACGTTGCGCTGGATTGTGTACGCGGAGCCGGCGGTCTGTTCATGCCCGAACTGTTCGATCGACTGGGATGCGTGGTGTCGTCCATCAACATGGAAACCGATGGACGCTTTCCGCGCGCGCCGGAGCCGGTGGCCGAGAATCTCGGAGAGCTGGAAGCGCTCGTGACGTCATCGGGAGCGGCGGTCGGTTTCGCGGTGGATCCGGATGTCGACCGCCTCGCGCTGGTATCGAACGATGGCAAGGCGATCGGGGAGGACTACACTCTCGCGCTTGCCGCCAGCGTCGTGCTTGCACATCGCGAAGGTCCGGTGGTAACGAATCTCTCGACGAGCAGAATCGTGGACGACGTCGCCGAACGTGCTGGACGCACTGTCGTGCGAGCGCCCGTGGGTGAGGTGAACGTTGCGACTCGCATGCGTAGTGAAGGTGCCGCGATCGGCGGTGAAGGGAATGGCGGCGTGATACTCACGGAGATGCACCTCGGTCGCGATGCACCGGTGGGCGTTGCTATCATCCTTCAGCTGCTGCATCAGGAGAACCGATCGCTGTCGGCGATCGTCGCCGATTATCCGCACTACGCGATAGTGAAGGACAAGCTCGATCTTCCGAGTGCTCCGCTGGATTCTGTATACAGTTCACTGCGCGCGGCGATGTCCGACGCGGACGTTGACATGCAGGACGGGATGCGTCTTTCGTGGAGCGATCGCTGGGTGCACGTGCGTCCATCCGGAACCGAACCGATTGTCCGCGTGATTGCGGAAGCGCCGACTGTCGAGGCGGCGCAGGCGCTGATTTCAGCTGGAAGACAAGCCGTCGAAAAGCTGTCACGAAGCTGACACGAAGGTTACAAATGAAGTGCGCCGGGAAAAACTGTTGCGCTGCCGAAATCGAAGTGTAGTGTTAAGGTATGCAACCGTCGTACGAGGCATGCGTATTGCGACGGTTCCATGGTCAGGTGGTCTCACATACGAGGTAGTTATGAGAATGGCTTCGGCGTTGTGCCTGGTTCCACTTCTGACTGCCGTCTCTGGTGCGCAAACCCCTGCGGACCAGCGTGCTCCCGGTTCGGGCGGACTCGGAATCACGATCAAGGTGCTTCCGCCTGATCCGTATGTGCATCAGCCGCTGCGGTACGTGCTGAGTGAACCGGGGTATGTAGCTGCGTTCATCATCTATCCTGGTGCGGGAGTGCGGCTGCTGTATCCGACAGTGAATGTTCCCGAAAAGGTGCAGTACGCGGGCTACCATACGGATCAGCTGATTGGTGCGGCGTTCGACAACGACATCTACCACGCTGTCCTCGGTCCGGTTTCTCCAATCGGGCCGGCGTATCTCTATGTCATCGCGTCGCGGCATCCGCTCGACGTCGCACGTTACGTGCATCACCCCATGCAACTCGCGTCGGCGGTAGGACAGAACGAATCGCGATCCTTCTACAATGACGTGCAGTTCGACGCGTTGCTGAACAACGCAATTGCGCTCGGTGACGATTATTCGTGGGATTCCGACGTGTACATGCTGTGGCCGAACAGCACACCGGGTCGGAGCTACGCCGATGGCAGGACATGGGATGGCGTTCCACGTCCGAGCTACACGTACGTAACGTGCACTGACGGTTCCACGCGTCTTGTCCCCGTCAACTATCCCTTCGAGGGTTGCCCGGGGCAGTTTCAGATCAGGGCGAATCGAGCGATTCCACCTCAGGCGTCATCCCTGGTCACTACCGCGTTCTCGAACCCGCATGACGCAGCGACGGTTCTTCCCACCATAATTGGAAAGCCTGTAACGGCAGCCGAGCATCGTGCAGCGCTACGTGATGGAGCGGCGCAGCATGGCGCTACGATGGAAGTGGCGAATGGCGAGCAGAACGCTGCGTCTCCAAGCAGGGCAACGCAGAGCGGTGCGGTCGAGCTCGAAACGATCGCCATCACGCCGCGCGGTGCAGATGCGCAGCGTACTGCACGCGACGAGATTCACGGTGCCTACTCCGGGGAACGTCGTGCGCGGTACGCGGACGAGCAGCGCATGCGTACCCAGAACCTCGAGATCGCGAATTCGCCGCAGCTCCCGCCCAACCCGACACTCGCGCCAAACCCGGTCCTTGCGCCGAATCCAGGTTTCTCCGCGCGTCCAGGTGCGGAGGTCAATAATCAGGATGCGGCGCGCTTCGACCGACAGGATCGCCAGATGCGCTCTTCGCGTGACGAGACGGATCAGGCTCAAGCCCGTCAGCAGTTCAACCAGCAGCGCCAGGAACAGGCGCAGCAACGTCAGGAGCAGCAGCAGCAGGAGCAACGGCAGGAGCAACGGCAGGAGCAACGGCAGGAACAGCGAGTCGAGCAACGACCGCAGGAATCCGCTCCACCGGCGCCTCGCGCGGAGCCTGCGAGATCGGCTCCTCCGCCCGTGACACCGGTGCCGATGGCCGCGGCACGGATGGAGAGCCCATCGCACGGTGGACGTGCAGTGGATCAGTAAAGCCGCCGGCGAAGTCAGCGGGCGGAGCTTTGGCAGGCTGCCGAGCTCCGCCCGCGTTTTGCTCCCGGCATGGCCACCCAGCGGCGCGACCAATAAATTGCGCACCATGGGGTTGCCGTCGTTTCGGCTCCCTGACCTCAAACACAAGACTTCTTGAATGTGCGGAATAGTCGGCTACATCGGTGAGAAGGGCGCGAGCCCGCTTCTCCTGGAGGGACTCAAGCGCCTCGAGTACCGTGGCTATGATTCGGCCGGTGTGGCGATCATGAACGGAAACGGCGTGGAGACGCGGAAGGCCGCGGGAAAGATCTCGAAGCTCGAAACCGTTCTCAACGCCTTCCCGCTCGCTGGTAACGTGGGTATCGCCCACACACGGTGGGCGACGCACGGCGCCCCCACCGAGTGCAATGCGCATCCGCACGTCTCCATGGATGGCACGATCGCCGTCGTGCACAACGGGATCATCGAGAACTTCTCTCCGCTGCGCGGGAAGCTGCAGGGTCTGGGCTACAAGTTCGTATCCGAGACCGATACCGAGGTTCTGGCGCATCTCATCCAGGAGGCGTATGAGGACTCGCTCGAGCAGGCAGTCATGGACGCGCTCGCGCAGGTTGAGGGAACCTACGGGATAGCCGTGGTGTCCAGCCGTGATCCGAACAAGCTGGTCGCCGCGCGGAAGGGTAGTCCCCTGCTGATCGGACTCGGCGAAGGCGAGTATTACGTCGCGAGCGACGTTTCCGCGATTCTCGCACACACACGACAGGTTGTCTATCTCGACGACGGCGACATCGCCGTGCTGGACCGCAAGGGCTACCGCGTGCTGGACATCGACGCGCGCGAAATGCTGCGCAGCGTCAGCAAGGTCGACTGGGACCTCGGTCAGATAGAGCGCGGTGGTTATGCGCACTTCATGCTCAAGGAGATCTTCGAGCAGCCCGCGACGATCGAGAATACGATGCGTGGCCGACTCCTGGAAGACACCGGCACCGCGAAGCTTGGCGGACTCAACCTCACGGACGAGGATCTTCTTCGTTTCGACAACATCGTGCTGACCGCCTGCGGTACGAGCTGGCATTCGGCGCTGATCGGCGGAATGATGCTCGAAGATCTGGCGCGGATCCCGACCAAGGTCGAGTACGCGTCCGAGTTTCGCTACCGCAATCCGGTGGTCACGGATCGGACGCTATGCATCGTGATATCACAGTCCGGCGAGACTGCTGACACGCTTGCCGCAATGCGTGAGGCAAAGCACCGGGGCGCTCGCACGCTGGGCATCGTGAACGTGGTCGGAAGCACGATCGCGCGTGAATCAGACGGTGGCTCGTACATCCACGCGGGACCCGAAATCGGCGTGGCTTCGACCAAGGCGTTTTCGAGCCAGGTGACGGCTCTGCTTCTGTTCACACTCAAGCTCGCGCGTCTTCGTGCGCTCTCGAGTGTTCGTGGTCGAGAGATCGTCGAAGCGCTTCACGCTCTCCCCGCACAGGTTCAGGACATCCTCAACCGCGCCGAGGAGATCGAGGCGCTGGCCGAGGAGTTCAAGCGGGCTTCGAACTTCCTGTATCTCGGGCGTGGGTATAATTTCCCGACCGCGCTGGAAGGTGCTCTAAAACTGAAGGAAATCAGCTACATCCACGCCGAAGGGTATCCTGCCGCGGAGATGAAGCACGGCCCGATCGCGCTCATCGACGAGATGATGCCCGTAGTCTTCATCGCGCCGCACGATTCGGTGTTCGAAAAGGTCGTGTCGAACGTGCAGGAAGTGAAGGCGCGGAAGGGCAAGGTCATCGCGATCACCAGCCGGCCGGAGCCGGCACTCGCGGGATTGATCGACTACGAGTTCCGTATCCCGGAGACACTCGACCTCGTCACGCCGATTCTAGCCTCGGTGCCACTGCAGCTACTTGCGTACTACATCGCGGTAAAGCGCGGCTCGAACGTGGATCAGCCGCGCAATCTCGCGAAGTCGGTGACTGTGGAGTAGCGAGTCATTTCATGAGCGCGTAGTAGATCACGTAGATCCACGAGAGAATTCCGTGGATGATCGCCCAGATAATCGAGTGGTTGGCGCTCCACGATATGACCATCGCGAGCGCTGATCCGAAGCTCACACCAGCCTTTGCGGCCTGAACCGATCTGTAGACAGGTCCGCGCCGCGGAGGCTGGTTCTCGTACACGGGTCCGCTGTATGTCATCTGAGCTCCGGGAGTTCCTTGTTGCGCGTTCCTTCGGAGAGGAGCCGGGTGCTGAAGCGTTGTCCCTCTGCGATGCGCTCTATTTCCAGCGCCATCGCGTCGACCGAGTGCTGCAGCTGCGCAAGCTGTTCGTCGTACCTGGGCTGGGGCAACGCCTGAGGGTGCGCATTACGCCGAAAGATGCGCCACGAGGACAAGCCGATGATCGACAGCGCTCCGATGGAAGCGATGATCACCATCATGACAGCAGCGAAATCGGTTACGTCCTGGCTCATGCGCGCCTCCTCTTGCGTCGTGTGCGGATCACGGAATCCGACTCACCGGGTGCGTGTGTCAGCGCGTCCCCGGGTCGTCCCCATCACCTTCTTCCTCATCCGCCCTTGAATGTGACACGCTGGTCGCGCCGTGGGTTGCCACGGCTCGCCTGTCACGCGGAGAAAGGCCGGCGTCGCAGGCCGGGATGGGAAGCGCGGGAGCAGCGGCGACGTGAACGGCACCATTCCGGGCGAGTAC
>JALYYT010000243.1 GCA_030946285.1 Gemmatimonadota bacterium | reverse complement strand
CGTAGGATGATTTCGCCCGGGGCTGTGGGACGTCGGTGGGTTGGGATGCGTAGAACCATATGTGTCGTGACTCCGTGAGGTTCGGCGAACTCGGTGATGGTCGACGATTTCGACATCGACCGGGCCGGCATCAGTCCAGATCGGTGATCCCGATGGGGACGACCATCTAACTAGCCAAAGCGACGGGCACCGCGTTCGAAGAACGCGGCGCCCGCGGTGGTACGACTCACGAGCCTCGACACCGGCTACGTTATATCATACTCGCCTGACGACGGACAAGTCCGCCGGCTGGAACGGGCGGGAATCGAACCCGCGGAAAACGAGGTGTCGAAGCTCGTTTCTCGGTGCCACCGAACCGCCCCAGCGCCGTTCTCATCACGCGGCGCGGTCGGTTCGGCAAGGCTATAGCCACGAATCGGATGCAACTTGACTCAGTCGCGCGAGAACGCGGTCGAACGCAGTTGTTTGCGTCGGTCCTGGATCGTTCGGTGCTCAGTGACACGCGCGCGCGCCTCGTCTCTCGGCGTCACGCGGTTTGGCCTTCTTGGATGAGGGCGCGAACGCGTGCGGACGCGTTTTTCATTGCGCGTTCGAGATCACGTCGGGTCAGAAGACCGCGACGTAGGGCTTCGCGCACGGCCATGACGATCTGCTCGGGCCCGGTATGAGCTCGGGTGGAGTCAACGATTGAGCGAGCCAGCGAGGTTGCGCGAAATCCTTCGTGCTGCACGACATCGCCCGGCGCGAACGGTCGCGTCGTCGTATGCAGCTCGACATCGTCGGCCGGTACGGTGACGTAACGGCGAGCGCGTGGGAGCGTAAAATGCAGCCGTGAGGGGGCGACATCGGACACGCCATACAGTTGGAGTGCCGATTCGTGTGACACAACGGCGTCCTTGCCGAGCGCGGTGGCAGCGACGATAAGCGGCTCCCGCGGGCTTGACGGGAAATCGGCAAGGCGATAGCCGCCGTGCCCCAGCCGCTCGATCATCCCCGTACGCGAGTGATAGGCGAGCGAGCTGGAGCTCATTCCCACAGCGCGAGCAGCTGAGGCGGTGAAAACACCGTTTCGCTCGCTTGCAAGCCGAGCAAGCTCCCGGCGGCGGGTGAGCCGCGGGGTCGCCGAGTCCAGCTTTGTCATGGATTTAGTTTATAATATGGAGTACTTCCATGACAAGGCACTGGGAAGCGAAGCAGTCCTCTCAGCCGCAAAATCGATCGAATCATGGAGCGGTGCCCTCACCCGTACCAGCCCAATCGGATAGCATTTGCAAACCGAAGCTGAATGGGTTATTATCGAAATGCCGCAGCGCCGCTTCGGAAAGTTCGAGGTCTGGGTCTACACGCGGAATGAGCATGGTCACCGACCACACGTGCATGTTTTCTATGCCGGAGCCGAGGTCGTCATTCTGATCGGGCGGCGGGCAGAAGTTCGAGAGAACCCGGGCGACATGAAGATCAAAGACGTGCGCGACGCACAAGTCATCGTCGCCGAGCACCGTGATGAGCTGCTGAAGCTGTGGAGGCGCTACAATGGGTAAGACCGAGATCGCACCGTACGGCGAGGCCGAACACCGTAGAGCCGTCGCGCACGGGAAACGCACGAAATCGTCGCCGACGGCCGTCGTTCGAGCGCACTACGACGGTGAGCACGAGAGTCTCGTCCTCGACCTCCACAACGGCGCGCGCGTCGTCCTTCCCGTCAAAGACATCAGCGAATTGCGGCGTCATGCGCCCGAGGAACTCGCGAAGGTAGAAATCTCGCGGGCGCGCGATGGGCTCCTCTGGCGAACGATCGACGTCGGTATTTCGGTCCCGGGTCTGCTCACGGATTTCTTCGGAAGCGCGGTTCATGCGCGGCTCGGCGCGGTGGGTGGCAGCCGTTCGACGCCGGCGAAAACCTTGAGCGCCCGCGCGAACGGCGCGAAGGGCGGGCGGCCACGCGCGAAGGCTAGTTGACTCAAGGAAGTCGCACCATGCGAGATTCGGGCCGAACGTCCACACCGGAAGAGGCGAGCGCGACGGAGGAATGACGTGAAGTACGCGCTTCTCGCAATGCGGACGCTGCTGCGCGAGAGCCGTAATTGGGGTGCAGCGGTTTTTTCTTCCCTGCGATAGGATGACCCAAAAACGGTCGTCGATCGCCAAGTCGAACGTCCCGCACGAACAAACTAAATCGTTCGCCAGCGGGGCACCACGGATCGATGGAGGGGGCCATGAAAGACCGCGCCATCGCTGACTACAGCCGCTCGGAGTTCGACGTGTTGCGCAAGCGGCTGGAAGTTGCGCGCGACGCACTCCGGCGCGAATCTTGCCTCCTACAATCGGTTGCGAGAGCGTACTACGTGGTTTACGTCCTGGCTTCGTTTGCCGGCGGTAAGCATGGTGTGATGGCGACCCACACACGCGGCGGCGAGCGAGTAACCGACCAAGATTACAGCCATACGGAGTTTCCGGCGCTCGTTTACGCGCTTTATACCGGTCTGAAAAAGCAGACGATCACCGACCCGGGTAGCAGTCCCGGGATCGGCTCCGGCAACTACACTGAGCGTGAGGCGTACCGTCAAGCCGGTATTCTGGCTCAGATGCGTATGGAGGCGGACTACGGACCGAGCATAGCCGCGGAGCCGTACGGTGGCGCGGAGGCGGATGCGTGGCTGGCCGTAGCGAAGAATCTCACTGAGGACTTGGAGAGGGTACTATGACGATCACGCCAGGCTACGACGTGGCCGAAGAGATCGAGAGAGTGGGCCACCGCTTCGCGAAGGCGACCGCCGCGTACATGGCACGGCTCAAAGACATTGCGGACATTACCACGCTTACGACGGGCTCCCATGGTTACGACTACGCCGTAACGGTAAGCCACGCCGACAAGCCGGCTCTTCTGCCTCTTCTTTCGGACCTCACTTTCGATATCGAAGCTGAGTATGGCGTCGCAATCACGACACTTGCGGTTGCCAGCGGTCTCGGCAAAAAAAAGCCTGCCGAGGAGGCCTAACCGCGTCATAGGAAGGTTCTAGCCGCGGGCGTGGCTTGCCATCCATGCGGACAGCGTGTCCAGCACGCGTGGGTCGATGCGGGCGGGGACGGTGAGGTATTGGTTCACCGCGGCTTGCGGCGTTTGTGGACCGCTCGACACGATCGCTTCGAACAAGTGGTTGTCGTTGGAGAACGTGCGTACGGTGACGTCGCGGTTCG
>JALYYT010000233.1 GCA_030946285.1 Gemmatimonadota bacterium | reverse complement strand
CTTCCAGGGTGACTATCCCGGTGTCGTCGTGTTGATGCTGGCCGGCCTCGGCATCGGCGGCTTCCGCCGCGACAGGCATTCGCGCGAGCTCTGGTTCTGGGCCGTGACCGTTGTCGCCGCGCTTCTTTGGGCTCTCGGTGGCCACACGCCCTTCTACAACATCCCGTTCTACCTGATTCCGGGAACGCGCTACTTTCGGGCGCCCGATTCAGTGTTCTTTGTCGGAACTCTTGGCGTCGCCATCTTCGCGGCACGCGGCGCCGAGCGTGCGCTGGCGGGGGAGGCGACGCGGAAGTATGTGATGGGATGGGGAATATTCGCTGCAGTCGTTGCGCTGCTGGCGGCGACAGGAATGCTCACCGCGATCGCGCGTGGCATGGCGCCGGAGCAGCGGCTGGACGCGGTAGACGCGAACAACGCTAATCTGGTAGCAGGCGCAATACGGTGTCTGGTCTTCGTGGTGCTCGCCGGGCTTGTGATGCTCAAGGCCAGCAGCATTCGGAGGAGCGCTGGTCGTTTCGCACCGCTCGCAGCTATCGCTTTGCTATCCGCGCTCGACCTGTTCGTGGTCAACAAGCAGTACTGGGTATTCTCGCCTCCGGCCTCGCAACTTTACGCGAGTGACGCTGCGATCGACTACCTGCGGCGCTTGCCGCAGCCTGGAAGGGTGCTCCCGCTCGCAGCGCAGGATGGCGGAAGCCAGGCCCTGTACTTCGGATCCGAGCTCATGGCGCACGGCATCCTGGACGTGGAAGGGTATCACGGCAACGAAATCGCGAGATACAACACCCTGATTGGAATCGAGCAGGGCAGTGGGCCCTCCAACCAGTCGATGCGCCAGATCCTGATGAACTCGAACGTCCGCCGTCTCACGGCCACGCAATACATCCTCACCAACGGCCACGAGCTCGCGGGGATCCTGCCGGGTGTCACGCAGGTCGCTGGTCCCGCCAGAGAGGACGCGACGGGCAACACGAACTATGTATTCCGGCTTCCTGGCGACGCACCGTTCGCGTGGGTTGCGCCGGTAATCGTGAAAGCAGGCGACGAAGCTGTGCTGGCGACCGTCATGAACAGCCGCTTCGATATCCAGACTGCCGCGCTCTTCGACTCCGCGGCAGCTGTGAAGGCCGGTCCGACGGTCACGACGCTGCCGCAGCCCACGGGCATCGTAGCGCACGTGGACCGGTACGCACCCGGAAGCATGGCGTTCACCCTCGGCGCGCCCGCACCGGCCGGATCGGCGCTCATCGTGTCGGAGAATTATTATCCCGGCTGGCAGGCCACCGTGGACGGAAAGCCCGCGGCGATTGGGCGAGCACAGTACAGTCTGATCGGCGTTGAGCTTCCGGCGGGCGCGCGCCGGATACAACTCGCGTTCACGAGCGCGCCATATGAGACAGGGAAGCTCATTACGTGGCTGGCAATCGTCATCGCCATAGTCACGCTGGCGGTCGGCTCGTTCATGGAGCGACGCAGAGTTGCTTGAAGCTCGTCCTCCGATCCAGCACGTCCTCGTGATCGTGCCGACGTACAACGAGCGCGACAACGTCACGCGAATCGTACCACTGATTCTGGAACAGGACCCCCGGATCGATGTCCTTGTCGTCGACGACGGCTCGCCTGACGGAACGGGCGAAGTCGTGGCACAAATGGCAGCAACGACGACCCGCGTCCATCTCGTCGAGCGCGCCGCCAAGATGGGTCTCGGTACTGCCTATCTGGCGGGGTTCCGTTGGGCGATCGAGAGGCATTACGACATCGCCTTCGAAATGGACGCCGACTTCTCCCACGATCCCAAGCACATCCCGCAGTTCCTCCGCGCGATCTCGGATGCGGACATCGTGCTGGGCTCGAGATACCAGGACGGGAGGGTCACCGTCGTCAACTGGCCGATCGCGCGCCTGATCCTCAGCTACATGGCAAACCTGTACGCGAGGGCAGTGACGCGTCTTCCGGTGTGCGATGCGACCGGCGGATTCAAGGCCTTCAGGCGGAAAGTACTTGAGACGATTGATCTAAATGCTGTGCATTCAAACGGTTACGCGTTTCAGATCGAGATGAGCTACAGGGCCTGGAAGCGCGGCTTCAAGATCAAGGAGATCCCGATCGTGTTCCACGACCGGACGCTTGGCGAGAGCAAGATGTCCAAGCAGATCGTGCGCGAGGCAATCTGGATGGTCTGGAGGCTGAGATGGCAGGCGATGACGGGCAGAATCTAGCGAACGGGACGAGGTTGACCGCCGGGCGGCGCTTCTGGAAGATGACCGGTTCGGGTAACGACTTCGTCTTCTTTGACGGTCGTGAGGATAGTGGGGCGGGACTGGACGACCCGGCCGTTATCCAGAGGATTTGCGCCCGCGGCACGGGCGTGGGCGCTGACGGACTGGTGATCCTGGTTCATCCGCCGGAGCCTGAAGCGGACATCGGGATCCGGTATTTCAACTCCGACGGAACGATTGCATCGCTCTGCGGCAACGCGACACTTTGCACGGCCAGCCTCGCCGCACGGTTGGGCGCCGTGGACCCCGCCGGCTTCGAGCTCGCAACGGGGACGGGTGTCCTTACGGCGAGGATCCGCTCAGGGCTCCCTGAATTCGATTTTCCGCCCATGGCGACGGTTCATGGCGAATGGGCCCCTGTGAAGCCCGAAAGCGCCGAAGTCAGGCTTGGCTTCGCCGTCGCGGGAATTCCACATGTGGTGATCCGGGTGGACGACGTCCAGGCAGTGGACCTGACGCGGAGGGGCCGCCAGGTCCGGTACGACCGCTCCTTTCCAGACGGTGCGAACGTGAACTTCGTGGGCCCGGACGTCGCCTCCGACAGTGCCTCGAACGGCGCCTCGGACGGCGCCTCGGACGGCTCCGCTGGCTGGCGCATGCGGACGTACGAGCGAGGGGTGGAAGCCGAAACGCTGGCGTGTGGAACCGGCAGCGTGGCGACCGCAATTCTGCTACGGACGTGGGGCGAAGCGGGTCCGGACGTGGAGCTGAAAACGGCATCGGGACGCGTGCTCGGGATCCGGTCGGAGCAGCTGCCTGACGGCGGCTGGCGTGCCTCGCTGCGGGGAGAGGGGCGTCTGGTCTTCGAGGGCGAACTGAGGGATCTGTAAGGGATTTCCAGGTAGTTGCAGTGGTTTCCCACAGTTTCCACACTCCTTAGTTTACATAATCCATATTATACGCATACCACGGCAGGATGCTGGCGTGCCGATGGCGCGTCGGTGGTGTCTCTCGTACGATCGTACGTTGCAGGAATCCGGCGCCGCGCGCACTCCGCTGCCATTGATGGCCAAGTCCCTCGCCAACACCGCGCGCTGACGGTTGGGATGCGGCGAACCCGCTACGGTGAGAAACGACTTCACATTCCAAGCCCAGTCGAACTTCCACGTTCAGAGGTCGCCACGATGCCTGATGCGAAGAGCGCCCGGAGTTGGCCGGGCGCTCTGAACGCGACTGATTTCTGGTTTACCCCAGATGGACTCCCGGCTCCTGTCCGGGCGGCCGCGGATCAATCCATGATCACGACTTTACGGGCGCTGCCTGCAGCTCGCCTAGCCTGATCTTCGCTTCGGTCGCGAAAGCGCCCTTGGAGTCCGCGAGCAGATCGTTCCATATCTTCGCCGCGCCAGTCTTGTCGCCGCCGGCCTGAAGAGCGCGCGCCGCCATCGCGCGGGCGCTCTCCCTGTCTCCGGCGAAACGCGCCACGGACGCAGCATCCTCGTACTCCTTCGCGGCATCGGACCACTTGGTGAGTCCCTCGTAGCCGGACGCCATCAACAGTCTCGCCTCGAACTGGAGATCGCCCTTGCTGGAAGCCGGCGTCGTGAGTGCCGAGATGCCCTCCTGATACTTGTTCTGCTGGTAGTAGATCTTTGCGAGCGCCATTGAAGCTTCCGTGCCGCCATTCGTACCGGCGTAGCGGGTGGCGGCCTTGCTCAGATCGGATTGCGCCAAAGGAATATTTCCCGAGGAAACGCTCTGGAGCGCCGCCTGATACGCTGCATCCGCTCGGCCCGATTTTATGGACTCCGAGCGCAGGTAGAACCACACCCCCGCGCCCGCAAGAATTATCACGATACCGACCCATCCAAGATGCTGCTTGTGCCGGTCGAACAGATCGGAAAAACGGGCTTCGGCGACGTCGCCGCCAAAAGGCTGCGTTGATTCTGTCGGTGGCATCTCTACTCGGGTTTACAGATTATGAGGGCGACGCAAAGGCTTCTGCTGGATCACTCCAGCGTCACTCTCACCCCTGCACACTCCGTCAAATATAGCGCTCCTCCGCTGCGCAGACACCTTCGACAGTCTCCTGGAACACGTTCGGCAAGCTTCCTGCCTCATGCAACGCCCGTAACTGATCTTCACACATGTTGCGGGCAGCCGTATGGCGAATCACGCACGCTGGTACGACGTCATTTCTACGCGCCATCGGGAAACAGAACCGGCATTCGGACCGCCTGCACGAGGGGTTGTACCAGATTCGCTCCGCTGCGTCGGCTGCGGCTCGATGTTCATGTCGCACACATAGCCGAAAGGACTAATCGCAATGCCGCCGATCAGGTCGGGTACGCCCCCGAGCCGCAGCTCCAGCAAGAGCGGTGGAAAAATTGCTGCAGCAAGCCAGGGCAAGTCGCGCAAGAATGCTGGGAGGAGTCTGCTCGAGCGACTGGGCGTGGACCGACGCGAGCAAGCGCCTCCCACAAGCGCAAAGGAGCAGGATCAGCAGGACAGCGTCACGCCGGCCACGGGTACGCGGCTCTCCGCCGCCGAGATTCACGAGAATGTGCGTGTCGCCGCAGACGAGGAGATGCGGCGCCCCGCCGCGGATCTCATGTGGTCGTCCCTCGCCGGCGGTCTGACGATCGGGTTCAGTTTTCTTGCCGCTGCGTATCTCACTCTCTGGGTGGATCCGCGTCTCGCCCCGGTCGCGATCGCCGTCGGTTATCCGCTCGGCTTCATCTTCGTGGTACAGGCGCGAAGCCAGCTTTTCACGGAGAACACGCTCGAGCCGGTAATACCGTTCCTGCAGCGACGAGACCGGGAAA
>JALYYT010000223.1 GCA_030946285.1 Gemmatimonadota bacterium | reverse complement strand
TGCTCGCCCTCTATTCCCTCGAGTCCTGGGAGACCTTTGCCCTTCACCGTCCGCGCCAGCACGATCGTCGGCCGGTCATGCGTCTCAGCCGCAACCTGATACGCGGCGAGCAATGCGTCGATATCATGGCCATCGACCACGAGTGCCTGCCAACCAAATGATTCCCACCGCGTCTTGTACACGTCTATTTCGTACTGCAGCATCGTTGGCTGGCTCTGGCCCAGCCGGTTGATGTCGATCGTCGCGCACAGACTGCTGAGTCCGTAACGAGCACCAAGCTCAGCAGCTTCCCACACCGATCCCTCCGCACTCTCACCGTCGCCCATCAGTACGTACGTCCTGCGGTCAACACCCAGCAGCCGCGCGTCGAGTGCCAGGCCGATGCCGGCGGATAGTCTCTGGCCGCGTGACCCAGTCGCAACATCGACGAACGGAATTCGGGGTGTGGGATGCCCTTCGAGGTCCGAATCTAGGCGCCTGAGCGCGAGAAGGTGCTCGCGTGGAAATGCGCCCGCTTCTGCCCACGCAGCATAGAGGATCGGTGCCGCATGTCCTTTAGAGAGCACGAAGACATCGTTGTGCGGCGCGCGCGGTGCGTGCACGTCGTATCGCATAACGTCGAAGAACAGAACTGCCATGATTTCCGCGGCGGACGTACAACTGGTCGGGTGACCGCTCGCGGCCGCAGTGGTGGCGTCCACAGAATCGATGCGAAGCTGTGTCGCAACTGAACGGCTTAGGCGTAAACGCTTAAACTACAATAACTTATCTGGTATGGACGATGCTTTATAAGTAGGTGCCCCCGGCGTGACTCGAACACGCGGCCAACAGTTTAGGAAACTGCTGCTCTATCCACCTGAGCTACGGGGGCGACAATTCATCGAAAGATAATTCCATCGAGCGTGCGCTACGCCGCTCCAGGCAACGGACGCGAACCCAATATACCAGATCGCGACTACTAATCGAACGAAGGCCCGTGCAGAGAGTGCACGGGCCTTCGTTCATCGCGGAATATCCGCGGTCAGTCCTTCTTCTCCGACTCCGCGAGAAGCGCCGCGAGCACCGAGACGAGCGCAGCTTCAGTTCCCATCTGCCTGCTCCCCTGTATCTCCAGCTCCCCCGACCGCACCCTTCGCGCGATCTGAGACAGAAGGCTCGATACGTGGTCCTGAAGCGTGCCGCCGCCCTTGTCCCACTCTGTCGAAGACCACTCTTCCGCGGCACGCTGATCTTCGGCCGGCGGAACCGCCAGGCTCGCCACGGACTTCCAGTCGAATGCGTCTCGCTCCTGAGCCACCCATTCCTCCGGTGCGTTCTGCGACGGCGCCGACGGTTCCTCCGCGCCGGACGTCGCGTCAGGGCGAAGCGCCGCGCTATCCTGTCGCGTCTCTACAGCAGCCGATGCCTCCCATGCCGCGACGTCCTCAACAGTCTCGTTGACGATGGCGTCGGATGAGCCGACCGGGGGGCGATGGCCGCCAAGCAGAGTATCGGCTTCCACTGGGTCCTCCACGACATCCGCGGGGGCGGTTGGCGCGGAGGTGTTCGGCGCGTACTGCGTCGCGCCAGGTGCCTCTTGAGTGGCTTCATAGGCGCCCGAGGCGCTTCTGGAAGTCCTTCGGACAAAGTCTTCAGATTCGCCCAGAGAGGGCTCCTCGGAGGCATCGACGATGAACTCGTCTATCGATGGCAGCGTCGCCACTCCGGAATCCTGGCTCGATCCGAACGACGCAAAGTTCGGCGACGGGTTGCCGAACGACCGTTCGACCCTATCAACCACGAATTCCGTTATGAGCGGCAGCGACTCGCTCGCGATGCGCACCGACGGCGGTACGAATGGTGGTAGCATTCCGGCCAAGTTAACTCTCCCAGCTGTCTTTGCCCAGCAGCGGCACGAACCTCACCGGGCCCGCTTCCGTCTGCTCCAGCGCGTTTCCGCGCCGCGTGATCACGGTCAGGATCTGCTCGTCCCTGTCACCTAGCGGAATGAGAAGCCGACCGCCTTCCGCCAACTGCTCCGTGTATGCCGGAGGAACACTCGGTGCCGCCGCGCCGACAAGTATCGCGTCGAATGGAGCGTACTGCCGCCAGCCGAGCGTTCCATCGCCCAGAAGGAAGGATACGTTGCGGACACCGATTTCGCCGAGCACGTCGCGCGCGCGATCGAGCAGTGGCGCAATGCGCTCGATCGAGAATACCTGCGCCGCCATGCGCGCGAGCAGCGCGGTCTGATAGCCCGAACCCGTTCCGATTTCGAGAACCTTTTCCTGCCCGCCCAGGTGCAGCAGCTCCAGGTAGCGCGCGTGGATCATCGGCTGCGAGATGGTCTGCCCGCTCCCGATGGGAAGCGCTGAGTCCTCGTAAGCGCGGTGCCGGACGCCCGTCGGGACGAAGCGGTGGCGCGGCGTCTCGTCGATTGCGTGAAGCACTGCGAGGTCTCGGATGCCCTGGTCCTGAAGCTGCTCGACCAGGTGACGGCGCGCGCCACGAAACTCACTGTCTACGGCTGGCGCCACCAGGTCTCCGCGCAATCGAACATCTCGCTGTTGGTGAGGTCGAGG
>JALYYT010000194.1 GCA_030946285.1 Gemmatimonadota bacterium | reverse complement strand
CATCTACGACGAGATTGCCGAGAAGCTCACGAGCCCGGAGTTCCGCCCGCGTGCGCTCTTCGAGCAGTTCCGCATCGAGATGATCGCGACGACCGACGCCGCCGTCGATCCACTCACGCACCATCGCGCGATTCGCGAATCGGACTGGACGTACGGACGCCACCGCGTGATTCCCTGCTTTCGCCCCGACACGCTCTTCAGAATCGCGCAACACGAGCCATGGGCGAAGGAAGTGCGCGCGCTCGAGTCGGCCAGTGGCAAGAGCGTCGGCAGTCAGGCAGACCTCATTCAAGCGATCGCCGAGCGCCGGCGGTTCTTCGCGTCCATGGGCGCGACAGCCACCGACCATGGTGTGCTGGAGCCCTATACCACGCTACTCTCGGACGAGGACGCCGAGCGTATGTTCGTGAGCGCGAAGAACGGTGAGGCGAGTGCGGCCGACCAGCATGCGTATGAAGGGCACATGCTGATGGAGATGGCGAGACTGTCGCTCGAAGACGGCCTGGTGATGCAGCTTCACCCGGGCTCGTTGCGCAATCACAACAAGGTCGTGTTCGATCGCTTCGGGCCGGACAAGGGCGCGGACATTCCAGTCGCAACCGAGTACACGCGCAACCTTCAGCCTCTGCTCAACGCGTACGGCAGTGACCCGCGCTTCCACATGGTGCTCTTCACGCTCGACGAGAGCACTTACTCGCGCGAGCTTGCGCCATTGGCCGGCCACTATCCTGCGTTGCGACTCGGGCCGCCCTGGTGGTTCCACGATTCCATCGAGGGCATCCGGCGATTTCGGGAGCAGGTTTCGGAAACGGCGGGTATCTACAATACCGCGGGCTTCAACGACGACACCCGTGCGTTCTGCTCCATTCCCGCTCGCCACGACCTGGCGCGACGGATGGACGCGAACTGGCTGGGAGGACTGGTCGCCCGGCACATCGTGGACATGGACGATGCGCGCGAGATGGCGCAGGCCCTCGCGGTGGACCTCGCGCGCGAGACCTACCGTTTTCCCAAATCAGTAGCCTGACAAACGATGGCAGTTTCCGCCCCTCCAGCAGCGCGCCCCGATGCGGTTCGCATCCACGCCGACGACAATGTCGCTGTCGCCATTCGTCCGCTATTGGCGGGCGAAGACATCGAGGTGAGCGGAGCACGCGTCGTCCTCCGCGATGACGTTCCTGCCGGCCACAAGTTCGCGCTGCGGCACCTCGAGCAGGGCGAACCGGTGGTCAAGTACGGATTCCCGATCGGTGCACTCACGCAAGTCGTCGAACCGGGAAGCTGGATTCACAGTCACAACCTGAAGACGCAGCTCGAAGGCATGACTGGCTACACATACGCGCCGTCTGGAGCGAGGGCACGTGCCGTGGGCGAGATCCCCACGTTCGAGGGCTATCGCCGTTCCGACGGAAGAGTCGGCACGCGCAACGAGATCTGGATCCTCAACACGGTCGGCTGCGTGAACTTCGTGGCCGACGGTATCGCCAAGAGCGCCGGCGCACTCGGTGCGAAAAACTTCGACGGAGTCCACGCCTTCGGTCACCCGTTCGGATGTTCGCAGCTCGGCGACGACCTCTCGCACACGCAGGCGGTGCTCGCGGGCCTCATGCGCAACCCGAACGCGGGCGGCGTGCTCGTGCTCGGACTCGGGTGCGAGAACAACCAGATGGATGCACTGCTCGCGCGTGCAGGTGACGTCGACCGCAGTCGCATACGGTTCTTCAATTCGCAGGACGTGATGGACGAGCGTGCGAGCGGCCTCACCATGGTCGAGGAGCTCGCGAACCGAATGCGAGACGATCGTCGCGAAACTGTCAGCGCATCGGAACTGCTCATCGGTCACAAGTGCGGTGGCTCTGACGGCTTCAGCGGAATCTCCGCCAACGCCGCGGTCGGACGTGTCGCGGATCGGCTGACATCCTACGGGGGTGGCGTGCTGCTCACCGAAGTGCCGGAGATGTTCGGCGCCGAGCAGCTGTTGATGAACCGGGCGACGAGTGAGCCGGTGTACGAGCAGTTGGTGGCGATGATCAACGATTTCAAGGCGTACTTCATTCGGCACGGCCAGAGCATCTATGAAAATCCGTCGCCGGGCAACAAGGCGGGCGGGCTCACGACGCTCGAGGAGAAGTCGCTCGGCGCCATCCAGAAGGGCGGCCAGGCGCCGGTG
>JALYYT010000172.1 GCA_030946285.1 Gemmatimonadota bacterium | reverse complement strand
GTCCAGCGCGATCAGCGAATCGGAGAGACTTCCGGGATTCTGCGCGTCATACTGTACAGCGTTGATGACGAGTTTGGCTCCCCCCCGGTCCCAGTCCCAGGTGCCGACCGAGTTGACGTGCGCATTTCTCGCGTGACTGAACGCGCGATAGCCGGAGTAATCCAGCCGGTCCGCGTTGATCACGTAGGTTCCACTTCCTTTCATTCCGCCGGCGCCGAGCTGCACTCGGGTCAGACCGTCACTGCCGGCCATGATGCGCGCGGTCGGTGTGAATGCAACGGGAGGCGGAGGTAGAGTGCTGAGGGAGATCACCCCTGCGGAAGCGTTGCCGTAGAGTGCCGACGCAGGCCCCCGAATGGCCTCGGCGAGCCCCAGTGAGCCCATGTCGATGTTGTTGAGCGCGGACTGACCGTCGGCCAGCGTCTGCGGTATTCCATCGGTAATGACGCGGATGCCGCGTGTGCCGAATTGCGTGCGCGCTCCGATGCCGCGCACCGAGATGCGCTCACCCAGTGCGAAGTTGAGCCGGTTGTCCACCTGGATCCCGGCAACCTGCCCCAGCGCTTCGTCCAGGGAGAAACCGGGACGCGCCACGGCAATGTCGGCCCGAGGGACCGAAGCAACGCTGAGGGGCGCGGTTGTCACGTCGAAGGGTGTCCGGAGCACCGTCACGCGTACGGCCGGAAGCGTGTCTGATGGGGTCGTTCGTTGTGCACCAGCGGCGGCTGCCGACAGCAACAACATCAACGGCAGCAAGACTCCGAATGCCGCGCCAATAACCCCCTTGTGTCCTTCGCGCATCACTGATCCTTTGTCTGCGTGAAGTCACCGGTTTCCCGCACGTACATCTTTATGAGCCAGGGTGTAATCTGCGCGCGGAGCGATGCGGCCCGTTCGGAGGCTGCTGGACCATTCGCGTGCTCCACAGCGAGCACTACAGCTCCCTTGAGCAGGACCAGGATCTCCTCGAGCGTCAGGCCATCCAGCTTCATCAGGCGGCCCGCCTCGATCGATGCCTCCTCGACTTCCTCGACGGTGGCCCGGCCGTTCAAGTGCCGGACGGCTGCGTCGCGAAACGTGATCAACTCGGGACGACTACGCACCAGGTTTCAGACTCGCGGGACGACATTCCGGCTATCGCGCGATCCCTCAGGGGAGGTCAGCAGCTTGGTAGTGAACCGTTGTCCTTCCGCAATGCGCTCCGTTTCCAGAGCGATCGCCTGAACCGCCAGCTCGATGCGCTCGAGGCGAGCCTCGAGCGCCGATTCCCCGGATCGGCTGGGGACCTCCTTGCGGGCAGCGGGCCTGTGCAGCCACAGGTACATGGCGCCGACAGGTGCGCCGAGCACGCCGAGCAGAGCGACGATCGCTACGATGGCTTCATTTGGACTCATGGTTCCACCGGTAGATCCTTCGCGAATACGCCCTTGTATCGGCTCACTTCGCTCCGTTCCAGATCCAGCTCCGGAATGTTCCTGCGCTCGAAGCCAAACCGAGCGAAGAATTCCGTATCGTTGCTCACGGCGAACAGGGTTCCGTAGTCACGGTCGCGCGCGAACTTCTCGGTTGCAGCAACGAGTGCCTTGCCTATCCCGACGCCCTGCGCTCCGGGCGCCACGGCCAGCGACCTGAGCTCCGCGAGGCTGGGCGAGTATTCATCGAGATGCACGCAGCCAACGATCTTCCCGTCAAGCTCGACAACGATGAATTCATGGGCGTACATGGCCACGAACTCCTCCGACCGCGGCAGGAGGGTTCCACTGGGAACATAAAGATCGATGAGGGCGCTTATGGCTGCCGCATCCGAAGTGGTCGCGCGACGAGTGTTCACGCACGCATTATGACCGGCGCCCGCCCCACGCGCCAGTGGCGGATACGCTAATCCCGCGGCGCGATTGCGGCGTTTCCAATATTCGCGTCGAAACACTCCGCCAGAAGCCAGGGGCCCATCTGATCCGCCAGCAGCGTTGCCTTGTCGCCCGTATCGGGCGTGAAGACACCTCCGGCCGCAACCTGCACGGCACCGTCGAGCACGGTCAGGATCATCTCGGGACTCATGCCCGTGTTCAGCATCGCCCGAGTCGCGACGGTCGTCGGCTCGCGCATGTCGTCAAGAGTGGCGGTCTGCAGCAGATAAAGCTCGAATATCCGGATCAGTGGCTCTACCTGAGGGTCGCCCGCCAGCATGTTGGTTGAAAGCATTGGTTGGGATATCGAGAGGTTGCCGGAGTGGTTCGCAAATCGCTTGCCGTGACGTATGTTCCGGGCATCCGCGACACGACCATGCACGGGTACACAGTTGACTCTCCACCTGAACCAGAAGATTTCGATGACTTCGCAAGTGCGCCATTTTCGCTGGAACGACATGCCGAAGGAAGTGGTTACCGACAGCATCGGCCGCCGCCTCGTGACCGGCGACGACATGATGCTTGCACATGTGTATCTCGACAAGGGTGCCGTTGTCCCGAAACATTCGCATCACAACGAGCAGATCACTTATATCCTCGAAGGCGCACTGCACTTCTGGATCGGCGAGGAAGGCTCGGAAG
>JALYYT010000154.1 GCA_030946285.1 Gemmatimonadota bacterium | reverse complement strand
GGCAACCATTGGGTGTCACTCCCTTGCGTCCATCCAGCTGACGGCTCGATCCACGCCATCGGGCTGCTGTCCCAGGCGCATCGCGGTGCGATCGAGTTCGCCGGGTCCGCCGATTTCGAGAACGGCGAGGGAGAGCCGTTGATCCGGCTGGACATCGAATCCAACGGTGCTCCGGTCGAGTTGGCATCGAGCCGGATGGCGTGGCAGCGTGTCCTCGAGTGGTTGCCGACCTGGAATGCTACGGCAGGGGATCTGATCGTGCGCGGCACTGTCTTCGCACCCTGCGGCCGCGCGTCCGACTATCCCGGCTTCGTGTACGCAGTTTCCCTGGAGAACCGGGGCAGTGAACCGCTAGGGTTGAAATTCAGTGCGCATGGCACACTCGGCCATCGTCAGCACCGTGTAAGAACTCCGCGAACTTTCACTGATGCGCACGCAGCGGTTGTGACCGACGACGTGGTGACGCTCAGCGGCTCCGACGCCAAGAGCGGGTTGTCGCTTGCCGTGTACGGCGAATCGATGGCGGCACGCGTTGAAGCCGGCTCCGATTCGGCCGGCAGTGCACGCTTCACGCTCGAACGTGAACTCGTGCTCGCGAGCGGTGAGAGAGCCGATATTGCGATTTACGTGGCAGCCGCTCCGGAATCCGACGGCGCGCTGGCGATGGTGACCGGCATGCGCGATCGCGGGTGGCAGACACTCGCTTCGCAGACACGCGAAGCGCTCACGGCCCTTCAGCAGTCCACCGGTGTTCCCGCTGCGGACCGGCTCATCAATCGGCACCTGATGTTCGCCTACTTCTACGGCGCCGGACGTGCGATGGACGATGCGCGCTGGTACATCTTCCGCTCGCGGATACCGTGGTGCGAGCATGGGCTCACCATACGCGACTACGACGGACTGATGTGGCTCGTTCCGGCGCTCCTGCTGGCTGAGCCGGCTCTGGCGCGCGCGATCCTCCTGCGAATCTGCGAGCTCCACGGCTACGCTCCTGGCCGCGGTGTCAACTACATGGATGGAACGCCCTTCGATCTGTCGTTCTGTCTGGACGCGGCCGCGGCATATCCGATTGCCGTGGACCGCTATGTCGCTCAGACGCATGACGACCGGGTAGTGGAAGAGCTGGCCATTGCGGACGCGCTGTACGCCGCGCATGAGGACATCGCTGCCGCGATGCACGGTTCCTACCCGCTGTATCGGACGGAGACGGCGCCCTCCGGAGCACCCGCACCGCTGCCGTACATGCTGCATTCCAACGCGCTCGTCGCAGAAGCACTCGAGATCCTGAAGCAGACTCTTGACGAGAAGACAGCCGAGTCCGTGCAGACGGCGGATGTGGTTCGGGCGGCGATACTGAGACAGTTCGCCGACGACAGGGAATCTTCGCGTAGCACGCTGAGCACAGCGATTGATCTGGGCGGAGCCGTTTCGACAACCGACGATCCAGTTGGATCAGCCTACTGGCTGCCGCTCTATCATCTTCTCTCCCGCGACGACTCCACCTACCGCCGAACCGTCCGCCGCATGCAGAGCGCCGCAGCTGACGGCGCGACGATCGCGCTGGCGGAGCGGTGCGCCTCCCTGATGGGCCCCGATGCACAGACGACACTCGAGTGGCTCCGTCGCGCCGAGCTCGATGGCGGATTCGCCGCTGAGTTCCTCGATGCGACCGGCGGCGCAGTCGCCAACGGTGGCGACGCATCCCTCTCGGCGCTCCTCGCTTACGCGGTCTGGTACGCCGTAACAGTACTCGGCGTCCGCCCGGGCTGAAGATCGATCGCCATGCGTGGCCGTATATTGATGGGGGTGTGGCCGGTACGATTGCTCGGATGGCGAAATGGGTAGACGCGAGGGACTTAAAATCCCTTTCGGGATAACCGAGTGCCGGTTCGAGTCCGGCTCCGAGCATGATCCGTTCACTGTCGCGTGGCTCCCGCCCACAGTAGCGAGGCGGAACGATCTCTCTCTTGCGCGACGGCCCCGTACATGCTGACACTGCTCTGGTTCAGTCGCGACCTGCGACTGGAGGATAATCCAGCGCTCACCGCCGCAGTGTCGCGCGGCGGCGAAGTCCTCCCGGTGTTCATCATGGATGATGAGGATGCGGGAGAATGGCGGCCCGGTGCTGCGTCCCGGTGGTGGTTGCATTGGTCTCTTCGATCCCTCTCGGACTCGATCGCCGCGCGCGGCGCGACGCTGATATTTCGACGGGGTCCGGCGGATGAGACGCTCGATGGTCTGGTTCGCGAGTCCGGAGCGGACGCGGTTTACTGGAATCGCAGATACGAGCCGTGGGCTGTCAGCCGCAACGCACGCATCAAGCAATCGCTCACTGATCGCGGTATCGCTGCCAGGTCATTCAACGCGTCATTGCTCCGCGAGCCGGGCAAGCTGCTCACCAGGAGTGGAGAACCATATCGCGTCTTCACTCCGTTCTGGAACGCGATGCGCGCCACGTATCGAGCGGAACAGCCAGTTGCCGCGCCAGAGCTGATACGTCCCGCTACTGCGCGTGTCGCAAGCGATGATCTTGAATCATGGAAGCTGCACCCGGAGCAACCTGACTGGAGTGGTGGACTTTCATCTTCCTGGGAACCGGGCGAGCAGGGAGCCTGCGCGCGATTGAAAGAGTTTGCCGGGCGCGATGTGTTCGAATACCGTGACCGGCGCAACGAACCCGGCACTGACGGAACGTCACGGCTCTCACCCCATCTTCACTTCGGTGAGGTTGGCCCGCGCCAGGTCTGGTGGGCGGTGACGGAGCAGGCAATGCGCCAGCACGGCATCCCGATGACGTCTGGAGTCGAGACCTTTCTTTCAGAGATTGCATGGAGGGAATTCTCGTATCACCTGCTATTCAATTTTCCCGATCTTCCCGAAACACCGTGGCGCGCAGAATTCGCGCGTATGAGGTGGTCAAGGAGCAGGAAGACGCTGTCAGCGTGGAAGCACGGCGTGACCGGTTACCCGATCGTCGATGCAGGGATGCGCCAGCTTTGGTCGTCTGGTTGGATGCACAACCGCGTACGCATGATCGCCGCGTCGTTCCTGATCAAGGATCTGCTTATCGACTGGCGCGAAGGCGAGCGCTGGTTCTGGGATACGCTCGTCGACGCGGATCTCGCAAGCAACGCGGCAGGGTGGCAATGGGTCGCCGGTAGCGGCGCAGACGCGGCTCCGTACTTCCGCGTCTTCAACCCGGTGCTTCAATCGAGGAAGTTCGATCCACATGGACATTACATACGTTCGTGGATTCCGGAGCTCGCCCGGTTTCCCGACACTCTCATCCACTCGCCGTGGGAAGCAGCACCTTCGGAGCGCCATGCCGCTGGTGTGGAGCTCGGACAAGACTATCCGTTTCCAATCGTTGATCACGCAACTGCGCGCGAGCGGGCACTCGACGCGTTCGAACGGATCAAGGCACGGCAGACCGCCGGATGACAACACAAACAACAACGAAGGGCGCTCCCAGTGGAAGCGCCCTTCGTTGCCTCGCGATGCGCCTTTCCGCTACGCGCGAACAAGCAGCAGTGCGACCTAGAACGGAATCTCGTCGTCGGTCACGAGCTTTGCGGGCCGCTGCTTCCGCGTTGCTGCGGCATCAAGCTCCGGCTGTGCTTGCTCCAGCGTTGCGGTCACTGGCGCAGTAACGCCATCGCCTCCGTTCGCGGGCCAAACGGCGCCGTCACACCCGCGGTCGCGGCACTTGTAGTCTGGCGCTTTCGGGTTCCGCTTCGTCAACCGGTTGTCCCACATGCGGCCACCGCACTTGGGACAGCTGACAGCATCCACATCTTTCAGAACTGTGGGCTCGGCGTTTCCGCCGTCCTCGATGAAAAGCGCGGACCGGACGGGTTTGCCGGTGCGCGTTGCATGACGCCGTTCGTACGCCGCCGCCGGGTCTTCCACCGGCTTCGCAAACTTGCCGTCACCATCGACTTCCACCCAGTTCTGCTCGTACGAGTAGAGCTCGTTGCCAATGCCGAAGCGAACCGCCGCGCGCTTGAACGCGTCGGTCGCCGCCTGCTTGTAATCACGGCCCGTGCCGACATCCTCGCGGATCACCCCCAGCACCTGCAGGCGCGCCTTGAACGCGCACGCGGAGTCGGAGTCATCGCTTCCGTGCAACTGTGGCAGCATGTCGAGAGTGAGATCCCATTCCCCCGGAACCACGGTGTCCAGTCGCTCCCGAACCGTATTCGCCTCGATGTAGCAGACGAACCGCGCGAAGTGCCGGTCGTTCCGTGCGACGGGCTTGCCGTCCTGCCTCCACGAGATCGCCTTCGCCGGTACCGGCGCCGCCAGAGCGGCCCAGACCTCATCCCTCGTGCTGAAACTGTCCTGTCTCGCAATCATTTTCGTTTCCTCGCACCGGTCTTCCCGGTGCCTCCTGGTCTAGGCGCATGCGCGCTCATTATCCGAACAACCTGCCGTACCTCCGCGACCGCCGTGCAGTGGCGACCATGCTCGCAGTACCACCCGTATCGATCGAAATACACCATGTGGAACAGAGTGTCCTTATCTCGACGCTCCCTGACCTTCCAGAGCTCGGTCACTGTCGTGTCCGGCCCACACATGAGCCACGGATCCAGCGGCTCCAGGTGGTAACTGGGCGCAACGGGAGATGCGATCTTCCGGCGCGTCTTCGAGGCCGCTTTCCGGACCCCGTTTTTCGAGCGAGACCGGCGCGCGGGCGGCTTCATGGTATAACTGCCAAGTTATTGCCAATGCTGAACTTACGGTGCGACATTTCGGTGATTGTTCGGTACTACTGATTTTAACAATCTGCGTGTTTGGGAGCAAGTCCCAATGTGGAAAACATCGTCGGTCATCGAACCAGATTCTGCCTTGGTGCTTTGCTGGCGTGGCCCATGCGTCGGATGGGGCTATAATCGCAACGGAGACGGAAGATGGATCATGGTAACGACTTCCTGAAGGAGCAGATCCACCACGCGGTCCTTCAGCATCGGGCTTTCCTGCGAGCCCTCGAAGACCACGAGTCCCAGGCAGACGACGCGCGGTTCCGTGACCTCTGCACGCGATATATGGCCACGATGCAGGAACACCAGGCGATGCTCGATAAATACGAGAGTGAGCTTGGGCCGCCCAGCGCGAGCATTCTCAGGCGCACCCGCGACGCCACGGTTCACGGCTCGCGCGACTTCGGATCGCGCGCCCTCGCTGACACCGCTCTCGAAAGCGATTTCCAGCGACTCGTCCGGGATTTGGTGATGTCAGCCCAGGCCGAGGACGCGTTCCGCATCTTCCGCGAAGCGGGCCGGGCACTCGATCTTCGGCATCTCGCCGAGCTCGGAGAGAAGGGCGAGCGCGAACACGATTCGTACAAGCGTGACGCGAATCGTCTGGCCCAGCAGATGTTTGTGGAGGGCGCGCGCGACGACGGGAGGAGAGGGGCAAACCG
>JALYYT010000324.1 GCA_030946285.1 Gemmatimonadota bacterium | reverse complement strand
CAAGCTCGGCGGAAGTCGGCTTCGTGTTCACCACGGTCGTTCTCATCACCGGCCCGCTGTGGGCGAAACCGGTCTGGGGAACCTTCTGGACATGGGACGCGCGACTCACACTCACCCTGTTCCTGTGGTTCATCTACGCCGGTTACATAATCATGCGGGGGGCGATCGATGACTTTGCGATGCGGGCGCGCTTCTCGGCCGTGCTTGGCATTCTTGCGGCGATACTGGTGCCTTTCATTCATCTGAGCGTCTACTTCTTCCGCACACTGCATCCAATGCCGGTGATGCTCAAGCCAAGCGCGCCGTCAATGCCTCGCGAAATGGTGGTGACGATGGTCTCCTCCTTCGCTGCATTCACCTTGCTCTTCGCGTGGTTACTGAGCGAGCGATACAAGCTGGCCGCGGATATGGACGCAGCGAGCGAGGAGATGCACTGATGCCCCCGAACGACGCATACTGGTATCATCTGGCATACATCGTTGCCGCCGTCGTCTACGGTGGATATGCGCTTGGGCTGTGGTTGCGGAGGCGCAAATGGCAGAGAAAGGGATAGTTTTCATTGTTGGGACGGGGCCGGATCTTCCGGCACTTCTTACGGTGCGCGGTCGCGAACTGCTGGCTACAGCGGACGCAGTGGTCTACGAGCGTAAGTCGCAGCACAAGCTGATCCCGGGAGGGGCGACCGGAGGTCCGGAGCGATACTACACCGGCCCCCGCGGAAAAACGCCTCGTACTGCGCCGGTCGATGTCGCAGCGTTGCTTGTTACCTTGGCGCGCAAGGATCTGCGGGTCGTGCATCTCATGCATGGAGATCCGCTCTCGCTCGGACGCGGTACTGATCTGGTCACTGCTCTCCACGACGCTACCGTGCAATTCGAGGTGGTCCCGGGTGTAAATCCGGGTAACGCCGCATCGACCTACGCGGGCGTGCCGTTGCTTTCAACCACGCTCGCGTCAACCGCCATTTTCGCGAATGGACGCAATGGGTCACGGCGGAGCAGGGAGACGGACTGGAGCGCGATAGCGCGTGTGGGCGGAACTGTGGTCGTTCGCAATGCGATTCCCGCGTTGCCGGCGATCGTCGCGGGATTCGCGACGGCCGGAGTCGGTGGCGAAATTCCGGCGGCGGCAATATCGCGTCCGGGAAGGCCTGAGCAACGCACGGTGATTGCCACGCTTGGGACTCTCGAAGACGCGATGCTTCGCGCGGGAATGTCAGGTGCGGCGACGGTAATCATCGGCTGGACCGTGGTTCTGCGCGACGAGATCGCCTGGTTCGACACACGGCCGCTCTTTGGTGTGCGAATCGTGCTCGCGCGCCAACGCCACGGTCCATCCAGGATCGGAGAAGCACTGCGTGAGCTGGGTGCAAGCGTCATCGAGGTTCCGCGGCTCGGTGTCGCGAGGCTGGATCTCGATCGACTCCGTGACGCGATCACCGATATCGGCAGCTACGAATGGCTCGTTCTGTCGTCGCCGGATGCGGTTCAGATCTTCTGGGAGCAGCTCCTGCTCGCCGGACGGGACACCCGGGCCCTTGCGGGCCTCAGGGTCGCATGCGTTGACCCCGCGACCGCCGCTGCTCTGCTCGATCGCGGCGTGACGGCAGACGTTACGCAGGAGAAGTTCGAGGCGACCGCACTGATCGATGCGCTCACCGATCATCCGGAAATTCCGGGAGCGGCACTGCTCTATGTAGCCGACGATGCCACGGCCGAACCCTTTGCACGTGATCTGGAGCAGGCCGGTGCAGTCGTAACCGCACTCTCGGTGTATCGCGACGTTCCGCTCGAGCGATTTCTGGCGCGCTTCAGACGCGCAGTGGCCGAGCACAGTGTTGACCTTATTGTCGCAATGTCGCCGGCAGCTGCCGAGGATTATCTTCGCGCCGCTGGCGATCATGCGAGCGCATCCATAAAGGCCGCGGCGTACGACGCTTCCACCGCACACGTGCTTCAGGATGCAGGCGTCGAGGTGGTGATCATTCCACCGGCGGCAAGTACCGAATCGCTCGTGACCGAGATTCGCGGGCGCCTCGGAAAGTCCAGGGACTGACTCAACTTCAATACCGGACCGATCATGTCACGCATTTTCGGATTGAGCAACACGGCCGCAACCAGAGCACCCAGGAGAACCGCTGGTATCGACGGTGCGTTCGCACTGGCTCTTCTTCTGCTCGCCTGTCATCCACCGGGCGCGGCGACTCCGCCATCGTCGGGGCGTGCAGGCGTGTCCGAAGGAGAAACTGTACTTCCGACTGGAGTGCATCTGGACCCCGTCGCTCCTTCCGTCACGCTCGGCTCCATGCCACTCGCGATGATGCTGTCGCCGAGCGGGGACCGGGTGATCGCGGTTCTCAGCGGAATGCGGCAGCAGGGCTTTCAGGTGATTGACCGCAGGAGCGGGCGCGTGTTGCAGACTTTGGTGCAGCCTTCTGCATTCATCGGGGCCGCGTTCTCGCCGGATGGCCGCACGCTGTACGTGTCCGGGGGAAATCAGGACGTCGTTTATCGTTACGCGTGGCGCGACGGTTCCGCGACTCTCGTGGACAGTCTGGTGCTGGCCAGAAAGGCAAAGGGAAAGGATGGCACGCACTATCCAGCGGGAATTGCGGCCTCGCCCGATGGCCGGCGGCTGTACGTCGCCGAGAACTTGGCCGATTCGCTGGCGGTAGTCGATGTCGCGACGGGGGTCGTGGTGCAGCGGCTGGCGACGGAGCGGTATCCGTACGGCGTGGTGGTCGCGAAGAATGGAACGGTGTACGTCTC
>JALYYT010000123.1 GCA_030946285.1 Gemmatimonadota bacterium | reverse complement strand
CTTCACGACAGGCGTGAGCGCTGCGGCGCGCGCGGCGACAGTGGCGCTCGCCGCTGCTTGCAGAGCGTTCACCAGACGTTGCCGCACGACAACGAGATCGAGACTTACCGGACCAGAGGGCTTTCTGACGAAGTCAACCGCGCCGAGCTCGAGTGCGCGGAGCGTCGCGTCGCCGAACTGCTCGCCGCCGGCGCTGAGCACGACCACCGGCCGCGGCGATTCGCGCATGATGCGGCGCAGTACTTCGAGTCCATCGAGCCTCGGCATCTGCAGGTCGAGCGTCACGATGTCGGGATTCGTTCGCTCGATCTGGGTCAGGGCGTCGAGTCCATCGCGCGCGGTTCCGGCAACTCGGAATTCCGGCAGCGCGTCGACCATCTCCGAGATGAGCTTGCGCATGAAGGCGCTATCGTCGACCACGAGCACACTTCTCACGATCGCGCCGCTCTGCGCCGGACTCGTCATGATGACGGTTTCCGGTATATCCGCTCCCGCATGTCAACGGGCGTGAGCCGCTTGCGCGCGCCACCGAACAGCGTTTCCACGTGTCCCATCATCAGATACCCGCCAGGCCGCAGCACGTCCACGAGACCATCGAGCAGCTTCTCCTGCGATTCGCGATCGAGATAGATCACGACGTTCCGGCAGGCGATGAGGTCGAACGGACCGGCGTCGCTGATATCGCGAAGAATGTCTCGACGCTCGAACGACACCATGCGCCGGATCTCGGGCCGTATCGTCCGGCCCGTCGCGACTTCGGGAAACAGGCTGGCTATTCGCTCCTCGGTCGTATCCGTGAACGAAGACGGCAGATATACCGCCTCGCTGGCCGCGTCGAGGGATCCGCGATCGATGTCACTGCCCAGAACGCGTACGCGATCCAGCTCGGCAACCTGATTTCTGGACGAAGCAAACTCGTAGAAAAGAGCCGCGATCGAAAACGGTTCCTCACCCGACGCGCTTCCAGCGCTCCACGCGCGAATATCGTCGCCTCTCTCCCACAGTTCCGGAACCGCATGTCGCGAGAGAGCCGCGAATGCCGCGGGATTCCGGAAGAACTTGGTGACATTCACGGTCAGAGCATCGAGAAGCTGCTCGTATTCGGCCACGTCGGCGTCCAGCAGGTCCGCGTAATCGCGGAACGTCTCCGCCCCACGGGCGCGCATCCGGACCGCGATTCGACGCCGCACGCAGCGATCCTTGTAGCTCGTGCAACGGAACGGCGTCTCGCGCGTGATCTTTTCCGTCAGCTCCTGGAAGCCGTCATCGCCGAGATGATCGTCGTACATGAGCTGGATCACAGCGCGTCCAGCGTATGCGCGCGCCGATAAGCCTCGCGCGCCTCATCGAAGCGACCGTCGCGCTGGAGCGAATCCGCGAAGTTCCGATGCAGCTGCGGCAACGTCGAGTCCTCGATCAATCCTCGCTCCACGGTGCTAACGGCCCGGTCGAACTCCCCACTTGCTTCGTACGCGACAGCGAGATTGTTCCACAGTACCGCATGTGACGGATACACCTGCACGGCTTCACCCAGGAGCGCGATGGCGCGGTCGAGGTCATTGACCATAGCTGCGGCAAGTCCAGCGTAGTGGAACCAGACAGGCGGCGGCCGGCGGGTGCCCCATAGAGTTCTCGCCGCTGCCAGCGCAGAATCGGCAGCCTCGTAATCGTGCGCCGCAACCGCCATGGCGGCCGCGTTCGTCTGCACGAGCGGGTCTCCGCGACCACCGTGCGCGAGTGCCTCAACCATTGCGGCGCGAGCGCGGTCGAGATCACCCATCTGCTCATAGGCGTACGCAAGGTTCACGAACACTGCCGGCTTGGGAGCATGCTGCAGGCTTACATAGCGCTCGAAAGCGTGAGCGGCGGCCGGCCACTGCAACTGCCGAAGGGCAACCAGACCGAGAAAGAAGCTCGCTTCGGGATCGTTATCTCGCAACGTATCGACACGCCGGAACTCACGCTGAGCTTCCTCGTACATGCCCGTCTTGTAGAATGCCACGCCGAGATTGCGATGCTCAGTCGCCTTGTCATCAGCTCGCGGCGGCACGCGCGAGCGGGTACTGACTCCTACGCGTATCACGTAGCCGGTCATAAGGAGTCCGTACAGGGTCTTCGCCGTCACGAACTCGCCGAGCCGGGAGTCGGCGATGAGCGCGCTCACGTCGCGCTGGCCGTCGACCAGTGGTACGAGCTTCTCCTCCTCTTCCGAAAGAACGCGCTCGCTTGCCATCATCTTGTGCCGGTCCATCGCGTACACGACGTCGAACGTAGGGATCTTCTTCGCGATGAGGGCCCACTCGTCGACGCGCCGAGCACCTTCGAGCAGAAGCGATTGTGGATCTATGCTGTGGAGCTCGACCTCCTCGTCCGGTGTCGCTCCCGGCTCGAAGTTGAAAGTCCCCTGAGTCCACGTGAACAGCAGGTAAACCGCCTCCTCGGTCCCGAGCCCCCGATTGACGATGGATGCGTGCGAAATCGAACCGTCGGCGAAGTAGATATAGCCGAAATTGTTGGCGTAGGTGAGCCCGAGACAGCCCGTCTTTCGTCCCATTGCGAGGAGCTGCAGAACATCAGGGAGACTTGCCTCTGTGAGGCTTCCGCGAATCGCCATTAGCGCAGCTCTTCCATGATCCGGCCTGCAATCTCGGGCCACACGCGGACCACCTTCTCGTCGTCGTTGAACGCAGGCGGCGTCTGCGCGCTCTGTCGCGCGCGAAGCTCCTCGACACGCTGCGCGACGACGGACTGAAGGTCCGTCAGAAAATCGTCGTATTCGCCAGTTTCATCAGCCATTTTCGCGATTAATCACAGCCTTCGCTTCAACCTACGCGAACAGCCGCCAACATTGTACTGAGCGAACCTGCGTCGGGGAGGAGCAGGAAGTAACCTGGCAGCCTGCCGTCCGCCTGGTCTATCATGAACTCCGTCTCGACGCAGAACACGAAGCCGCCCGTGTGGCCCGTCGCGAACGCCGTCTCAGCCAGCGCCTCGCGCGCATGGCCCACCATGAGCGATGGCGGCGACGGCAGCAGTCGCATTTCCATGAACTCGCTGAGCGCCGTCATGTACGCTCCGGCGAGAATGTTGCCCGCTTCCGTGAGCGCTGACGATTCGAGTTCGCTCAGCTCGTCGGAGCGTGGAACTTCGCGCATCAGCATGAGCGACGCGAGCCGATGCGCAGTTGGAAGCGGAAAGGCGAGTATCGTATGCCCATGCAGGCCGCCGCTCATCTCCATCGGAACCAGCGCGATGATCTCGTTGCTCGCGGAGATGAGCGGGGCAAGATCTGCGAGAGGTGTGACGGTTATCGTCGGAACGCTGATCATGATCTTCGTTCCGGTCATCAGCGACAGCGCCGTGGCCGCGTGAGCTGCGCCGATGTTGGCAACCTCGCGCAGAGCATCACGCTGAAGCTCGCTGAGTGTCTGCATGTTGGTGATGCCCATGAACGCTCCGCTAAATGAGACTGTTTACATCAACGATCAGCGCGGGCGAACCGTCACCCAGAACCGTCGCACCCGCGAACATCGGCGCTCCCCCGCGAGGCGGGTCGAAGTGCTTGACCACCACATCCTGCTGCCCGACGAACTCGTCAACGATCAGCACCGCGCGACGACCGCTGACACGCACGCAAACGCCCAGCATTCGCTCGGCGATCCGCGGTGGCAAGTCGAACAGCGCGCGGAGCATGATCACGCTCGTATCCGACCCGCCGATGTCTGCCGAGTCCCATGGTTCACCACGAAGCGCGTTCGCGGGCGGCTCCAGCGCGACGGTTTCGACGACGTGCGTGAACGGAATGGCGAAATGCTCCTCGCCTACACGTGCGACGAGCGCACTCACGATCGCGACCGACAGCGGCAACCTCATCGTGATTGCGGTTCCGCGGCCGTGTATCGACCTGACCTCGATCGCACCACCCAGTATTCGTACGGCGGAATCAACGGCGTCCAGACCGACGCCACGCCCGGATACGCTCGTGACGGAGGCAGCGGTCGAAAACCCGGGATGCACGAGCACGCGAAGCAGTTCCGCATCCTCCAGCGATGTCACGTCATTCCCGACGATGCCAGCGGCCCGCGCACGCTCGAGCACCCGGTCGCGATCGATGCCGCGACCGTCATCAGCGACGCGGATGAGGATGTAGCCCGCTTCGCGCTGCGCGCTCAGAGTGAGGCGGCCGCGCGTGGCTTTCCCCGCGCGCTCACGCTCGACCATCGTCTCCATTCCGTGATCCAGCGCGTTCCGGAGCAGATGCATCACCGGATCACCGATCCTGTCGAGGATGGATCTGTCCATCTCGATTTCGGCGCCATCCAGGGTGAATTCAACGTCCTTGTTCAGAGAGCGCGCCGTTTCACGAACAAGTCGTGGAAACCGCTCGAATACCTGGCCGGCCGGCACCATCCGCGCTGCGATGACCTGCTCTCGCAGTTCAGAGATGAGCCGCGACGCCGAACCGAACGTCTCGCGCAGCCTGTCACCGGCCACGCGAGCGATCTCGATCTCCATTCTCGCGCGCTCGATCTCGATCTCGCCAACCAGATTCATGAGATCGTCCAGCCGCGTCGCGCGAACGCGGACATGGGCCGGTGCAGCGCGGCGCGGAAT
>JALYYT010000075.1 GCA_030946285.1 Gemmatimonadota bacterium | reverse complement strand
ACTAGCCGGCCTCTGAACAAGCGCGAGACAGACTTACTCACATCACTGGGCAAACAGCCACCACATGGAAGACACGGCACTCGTCAACGCGGTAATCGGTGAGGTTGGAAAGCGGGTTGTAGGCCAGCACTACATGGTCGAGCGCCTGCTGGTCGGGCTGCTGACCGGCGGACACGTGCTGCTGGAAGGGGTTCCCGGTCTCGCCAAGACCCTGACGGTTAGAACGCTGGCCGAGACTATAAACACTTCGTTTCAGCGGATCCAGTTCACGCCGGATCTGCTTCCCGCGGACGTCATCGGGACGCAGGTGTACGACCAGTCCACGGGCCACTTTTCCGTCAAGAAGGGACCGATCTTCGCGAACATCGTTCTTGCCGACGAGATAAATCGTGCACCGGCGAAGGTGCAGGCCGCACTCCTCGAAGCGATGCAGGAAAAGCAGGTGACGATCGGTGGCACCACGTACACGTTGCAGGAGCCGTTTCTCGTACTGGCAACGCAGAACCCGATCGAGCAGGAAGGGACATATCCGCTTCCGGAAGCACAGATCGATCGCTTCATGCTCAAGCTTTTCGTCGGTTATCCGACGCGTGATGAAGAGAAGGAAGTTCTGCGGCGCATGGCAGGGAAGGATGAGATTCCGATCCGCCACGTCGCGACTCCGGAAGCGGTTCTCGCGGCGAGGAGGCGCATTGGTGAGCTGTACATGGACGACCGGATCGTGGATTACATAGTCGACATCGTCGAAGCGACGCGGAATCCCGCGGGAGCGAACCTCGCGGATCTGGTACCGCTCATCCAGTACGGAGCGAGTCCCCGTGCAACGCTTGCGCTTGCGCAGGGGTCCCGCGCAATCGCCTTTTTGCGCGATCGCGCTTACGTCACGCCGGAGGATGTCAAGGCGATCGCGCCGGACGTTCTGCGTCACCGCGTGCTCATCACGTACGAGGCGGAAGCCGAGGATGTGACCAGCGACACCATCGTGTCGCGCATCCTCGACGCGATTCCAACACCGTAGTCGAGATGCTCGCTTTCCTGAAGCGTCGCTCAGCGCCGAAGGAAGCGCCGGCCACGCGCCCGGTGCGCATATCGCCCGAAATACTCAAGCAGGTGAAGCGTGTCGAGCTCAAGACACGCGGCCTTGTAGACTCGCTGTTTTCCGGCGAATATCGCTCCGTGTTCAAGGGACAGGGAATGGAGTTCGCCGAAGTGCGCGAATACACTCCCGGCGACGAGGTGCGCGCGATCGACTGGAACGTGACCGCGCGCATGAACAAGCCATTCGTCAAGCGCTACGTGGAGGAACGCGAGTTGACGATCGTGCTCGCGCTGGACATCTCCGGATCGGAGCGCTTCGGGAGCGTATTGCGCTTCAAGAGCGACATGATGACGGAGTTCGCCGCCGTCATCGCACTCGCGGCCGTCCGGAACAACGACAGGGTCGGACTCATCTTCTTCACCGATCGCATCGAGCATGTGGTACCGCCCCGCAAGGGCAAGCGCCACGTTCTGCGAATCGTCCGCGATCTTCTTGCGTTCGAGCCCAAGGGTACGCGCACGGACCTGCGTCCAGCGCTGGAATTCATGCAGCGAACGTTGCGCCAGCACACCGTGATCTTTCTCGTCTCGGATTTCCAGGACGAGGGTTACGAACACGCGCTCAAGGTTCTCGGGCGACGCCACGACGTGGTCGCGGTGACCTTGAACGATCCCGCCGAGCAGAGCCTGCCCAATGTCGGACTTGCTCGCATGCGGGACCCGGAAACAATGCAATTCCTGGAAGTGGATACGACGGACCGTAGGGTCAGGGCAGCGTACGCCGACCATATATCTGCAGAGCTCGCCGCGCGAAAGAGGATCCTGAGGCGTGCCGGCGTGGACGAGGTCGAGCTCACTACGGACGGAACGGTCATCGAGCCGCTCCTGCGCTTCTTCCGCACCCGCGAGACGCGCGCGAGGGCGCGGTGATCCGTCGCACGTGGGCGGTCGGTACGCGTGGCGCAGCAGTGCTCATCGCGCTCGCCTGTGCTGCGGCGCCTGCGCGCGCACAGGTCCAGGCCGGAACGCTCGTGCGCCCGGAGACTACGACCGTCGGACAGCACTTCGTCGCCACGGTACAGGTGCGAGTGCCCACTGGAACCAGTGTCACATTTCCCGGCAGGCCCGACAGCGCTGCGCACGTCGATTCCGCCGGCACGTACGCACGCCGTGATTCGTCAGCCGGCGGTTACACGTATGCGACCGCCACGTACGTACTTGCGGCGTGGGACACGGGAGCTCAGGGACTCGGCCTGAGCGGAGTCACGATCGTGACTCCGACCGGTTCCAGGCTCGTGCCGCTCAATGGACTGCAGGTGTACGTGCGATCCGTTCTTCCCCGCGACACCACGCTCCGGAAGCCCAAACCGTTCCGTCCACTTGTACCGATCGCGGCGTTCGACTGGCTTCCGTGGGTTGTCGCGGCGATCGCTGCAGCTTTGCTCGCGCTGGTGTTCGTCGCGTGGCGCAAATGGCGCGGGCGGCGGTTGGGAGGGCCGACGCCCTACGAAGCGGCACAGCGCGAGTTCGCGCGCATAGACGAAACTCGTCTCATCGACGAGGG
>JALYYT010000065.1 GCA_030946285.1 Gemmatimonadota bacterium | reverse complement strand
CGGCGCCACTGCGAGCGTAATGACGACGGGGGTTGAATCGGCTGCCGAAGCGGCCGGCGCCGCTACACGCGATGCCGTACAGCAAGTCACACGGGGCGGATCGACGCCAAAGGCCGCGCTGTTCTTCGATTGCGTGGCGACGCGTCTGCGGCTCGGAAATGATTTCGGCAAGGAACTCGACGAGGTATCCAAGGAGCTCGGGTCGGTTCCATTCGCAGGTTACAACACCTACGGGCAGATTGTCCGTGCGGAAGGTCAGTTCAGCGGTTTTCATAACTGCACGGCCGTAGTTTGCGTATTTCCTGAGTAAGCATCTTCACCCATCTGAACTGTCCAGACCGAACTACACGCCGTGGCTGATGAGCTGGTAATGCTCGTATCCGCACTGGCTCAGAGCGGTGACCGCACTGAGCGCGCGGCGGAGCTGGCAAGGTTGTTTGGCGCTGATGCGCTCCTCGTCTTCATCTGCGACGAGGAGCTGGGAGTATTTCTCTCGGCGCCGGGATTCAGGCAGACTCTCCCGAACGGACGCGCATGGCGAACGTTCCTGGCCGAGACCGAGAAGCATGGAACGTGTACCGCGATGCTTCCGTTCGTGTCTGCATCGCTAGCAGTTCCAGCGGTCGGATATTCGAACCATCCGGACCACGTCGTAGTCCTCCTCGGCGTCGAGTCGCCGAACGCCGACGTAAGCGGGCTCCTCAGTCTCATGCCGCTTCTCGTCGGCGTCTTGAAGTCTGAGCGGAAGTTGCAGCTCGCGACACTGCACGCGCGAACGGCGACCGATGCCGTCGACAAGAGTCGCGTGATAGCTGCTACTCTGGAGCGTACTAGGAATCAGCTCGAGAACGCACTTCGATCAGCGCACGAAGCGCGCATGGAGGTCGAGCGCACAAATGCCGAACTCGCGCGACATGCGTCGGAGCTGGAGCTTGCGAACGAGCAGCTGCACAACCAGGCCGACGAGCTGGAGGCGCAGGCCATGGAGATGGAGCTCCAGGCTACGCAGCTCCAGACCAGCAACGCCGAGCTTGTACAGTCACGCGAGGCCGCAGAGGCGGCCAATCGTACAAAGGGGGATTTCCTCGCCACGATGAGTCACGAGTTGCGCACGCCGCTGAACGCGATCGGTGGATACGCAGATTTGATTGCAATGGGTATTCACGGGCCGGTGACCGAGGCACAGCGCGACGCACTCGACCGCGTCGTCCGCAGCCAGCGCCATCTGCTCCGGCTGATCAACGACATTCTGAATCTTTCACGCCTTGAAGCCGGCGCGATCGGATACACGATGTCGGTCGTGTCGCTCGCCGATGCAGTCGCGGACCTCGCTCCAATGATAGATCCGCAGATCGAGGCCAAGTCGCTGTCGTTCGAGATTCGCGATGCTGCACGGTTGCCAACGGTGTACGCCGATAGTGAGCGGCTGCAACAGATTCTGCTTAACCTGCTTTCCAACTCGGTAAAGTTCACGCCCCCCGGCGGCTCCATATGGATCGAAGCGTGGGAACGTGCTGATTCTGCAGGGTCCCCGCGCGTGGATGTGTGTGTCGGAGATACCGGCGACGGTATACCATCGCAGAAGCTGGATTGGATCTTCGAGCCCTTCACTCAGGTGGATGCCAGTCACAGCCGCGTCAGCCAGGGTGCCGGGCTCGGGCTCGCCATCAGCAGGGATCTTGCGCGCGGAATGGGAGGCGACCTGTCGGCTTCGAGTGAAGTTGGAGTCGGATCAATCTTCACGCTGACTCTTCAGTGCAGGTCTGCCTGAGCAGTCGCTAGTCGAGGCGCTCCAGCATTCCGAATTGCGACAGCACTCGCATGGATTCGCGCTGTCTTGCAGTCATCAGGCCCCCCAGGATTCTCCAGATACGCATCATCGACAGCTCGCGGTGCAGGCGCCGCGCTTCGCCCATCCCAGAGCGCACTTCCGCGACTCCCCAACCCGACGGCTCAAAGAAGGCGGGACCCTCTTCAGGAGCGAACAGAAAAGGTGCGTTTCCGGCGCTCAAAGATTTTCCCCAGTACCGATTCATCATCGCAAGGAGCTTCGGACTGGCCATGTCGAAGAGCCACCATCGTACAGCGGGAACGTCGTGCAGATCGGTCGCCAGATCCGCGACGTCGTGCGGTGCGAGGTAGACAAGCAGCCCCTCGGTCACGACGAGAATGGATCTGGCACCGGCGCTGAGACGCGCGAGAACAGCTCGCCGAGTTTGAGCGTGGGTGAGATCGGCCGCGACCGACTCGTAGCGGCACACCGGCGTTTCGCCCTGCATCGCCGAGCTCTTGTACTCCGTCATAGCCGGCAGATCCACATCGTACCAGCGAAGGTCGTGCGGTAGAGGCAACCGCCACGGGCGAGTGTCGAGTCCGGCGGCCAGGTTAATGACAGTGTCCACGGCTCCGGAGGTGATGCGTCCCATGATCATTTCGTCGAACACGGCGGTACGAACGATCATGGGGTATGCCAGGGCTCGTCCACGCTTCATTCCGTCGACTATTTCGGTGCCGCGGCTTCCGGCGAGCCTTTCCGCGAAAGGATCGCGGAACAGGGCATCAGGTCGCGCAGTTTCCATCGCGCGGTACACGGCGACCCAGCGCGCTGTGTCCGAAACATTCTCGATCGCCACGGATGTCCGTCCGGTTGGGATTGCTGAATATCGGCATTGCGGGCGGACCGCGCCAGCAATGCCGGTCAAGGTAGTAGTTGTCAAACATCTGACTCAAGACTTCGTGGCTTCCGCCGAGACTCCGAGTCGAGGTACGGGCGGCAGGGGGAGTAGCCGCAGCTTTCGCTACCTCACCTGCGCTTGGGCAAGCTTCTTTTTTCGAACGGGTGACCACCATCCTCCTTTCGCCGAGCGCCAGCAAGCAGACCGGTGTGCCCTTGCATGCTGGGGAGGAGGCGCCGCAGTTTTCCTGCGCGGTGCAGCATCCCTTTCCGGCGGGAGTGGCCGACGGTTCGCCCTGTCTGCCGAGGGTCCTCTGCGTTGACTCGAGCGCCGAAGTGCTCGGCATGCTCGCCAGGTTTCTCGCGCCGAGTTTCGAAGTCGAGCCGGCAAACGACGCGTTGAAGGCGCTGAAACTGATTCGGGAGGACATCGCTCCGTTCGCGGTGATCGTCACCGGACAACTCGCATTTCTGGATCCGATCGAGTTTCTGGAGCGCACGCGTAGCCTGTCGCCGAACACCGGCCGCGTAGTGCTGACGGGGAGCACGGATGGAGAGAAAGCCAACCAGGCTCTGAATAGCGGAGCCGTGTATCGCTTCCTCACGAAGCCGTGCCGTCCCGAGACGCTCCTCGCGACAGTCGCCGCAGCGGCCGAATTCTACCTGGGCGCGGAGTCGGAAAGAATTCTGCTGGAGCGGACTGTGCGCGGAGCTGTGAACGCATTGACGGGAGTGCTCGCGCTTGCGAGTCCGACCGCGTTCGCGCGCGGCATGCGACTGAAGAATTACATCGGGCCGCTTTCGGACATCCTCGATGTGGGGAATCAGTGGGAAGTCGAAGTTGCCGCGGTCACATCGCAGCTTGGGTGCGTTTCGATGTCGCCATCGCTCGTTTCGAGACTGCACCGCGGCCAGCCGCTCGACGCCGCAGAACTGGAGACGGTGAAGGATCTTCCGATGACTGCCGACGCGTTCGTCGCGCAGATACCCAGACTTGACGGAGTAAGACGCATCCTCAGGCACCTGAACACGCATTTTGACGGGACGAACTCCCCCGACAAGGAATTCGGGAAGCGCATCCCGATGGGCGCGAGAATCCTCAAGACAGTCGGCGATCTCGACTGGCTGCTCGCGGGCGGGATGTCCATTTCGCTCGCGCTCGGCAATCTCAGCGCAGAGGAAGGAGTCTATGATCCCGAAGTGCTGGGCGCCGTGCGCGACAAGTTCGGTCCTGCAGCGCAGGTCGGCGTGCGTCGCGTGCGGCTGCGTCACCTTCAGGAGGGGATGGTGTTCGCGGCGGATGTAAAGGGCCCGCGTGGCCTGCTGCTCGCCGCGCAAGGACAGGAGGTTGGGCCGGTCCTGATCAGCAAGCTCCGCAACGTTTGGGACACTCTTGTTCTCGACATCGAAGTGCCGGTGTGCACGCGCGGCGAATACCAGCAGCGGCAGATGTAAAGCGTACGGGAAGCCGCCGTGCCTTCGGGCGGCGTGCTTGGCGCGATGGCGCGCCGATCGTTGCTTTGGGCACGACAGGAGCGGACCGGGTGGCAAGGACCTTCGCTGGACGAGGGGCTGCAGCAACGGGCACGTAAGGAGCGCGAGAAGCTATCCAACGAGCACACCACCGGGATAGTGTACCTCGTTGCGCTTCGCGAGCCGAACCATGACGTGTAAGAGCACCAGAGTCGCAAGTGCCTGACTCGCTACCGGCGCTGGAGCAGCACCAGCGCAATACTGCACACCGGACTGCCGAGGTGTGTAATGGTAGACCGGATTCGCATGCTGGCTCAACTATGTCTGCAGCTATATGTTTGCTCTTCACGAATCTCGGAACCCTGAAGGTTGAGGTAGCGTTGGCGGATATCCGGACGCGACTCGAAGCCGCTCTAGGAAGCCAGTTCACCATCGAGCGAGAGCTTGGTGGTGGCGGAATGTCGCATGTCTTCGTCGCCGACGAGCTGCGGTTCGGACGCAGGGTCGTGATCAAGGTCTTTGCTGTAGAGCTCGGTGCCGACTATTCGTCGGAACGGTTCGAGCGCGAGATAAGTCTTGCCGCGCGCCTGCAGGATCCTCACATCGTTCCGGTGCTCAACGCCGGCGTGGCGGACGGCCTGCTGTACTTCACGATGCCATTCGTGGATGGCGAGTCGCTGCGATCCCGCCTCGCTGCAACTGCTCCGGGGACTCTATCGCTGGCCGATGCCGAATCCGTGTTGCGCGATGTCGCGCTGGCGCTCGAGTATGCGCACAGGCATGGAATAGCGCACCGCGACATCAAGCCGGAGAACGTACTGCTTGCGGGGCGTACCGCAGTTGTCGCGGACTTCGGGATCGCCAAGGCACTATCAGCCGCTACAGTCACTGCGCTCAATAGTGCGACGACGCTTACGAGGGCCGGTACGACTCTCGGAACTCCGGCCTACATGGCGCCGGAGCAGGTCGCTGGCGAAGATATTGACCAGCGAGCCGACATATATGCGTGGGGCGTGATGGCGTACGAACTTCTAGCCGGAGCTCATCCGTTCGCGCATCGCAGCGGCGGCGCGCAGATGATGGCTGCCCACGTGTCGGAAAAGCCGCGGCCGTTCCGTAGTACGAGACGTGACTCTTCAGCGCCGCTGCATCTGCTTGTCATGCGTTGTCTTGCCAAGAATCCCGTGGATCGTCCGCTCAACGGCGCAGAGCTGGTACGTGAATTTGATCTGGCCGTAAGCGCTGGAGCAGGCGGAAAGGCGAAAGCGATTTCGGGATCTTCCCTCCGTATTGCTGCGGTCGCGGTTGGCGCTGCAATCGCTGTTGCGATCGCTCTCACTGGTGCGCTACTCCTCCAGCGGCACGCGAGTCGCGGCCACGATCCGGCCGTTTCCCTGCACGCGATCCCCGTGTCAGATGCTGGCACGGTAGCGGTGCTCCCATTCACCAATGTCAGCGGAAACGCGCAGGACGAGTATTTCTCCGATGGAATGACGGACGAACTGGCTCGTGCGCTTTCGCGTCTGCCTTCCATACGAATCGCTGCACGCAGCTCTGCTTACGCGTACCGCGGCAAGCCGATGTCCGGACAGCAGATCGGGCAGGCCCTGCACGTTGCATCGGTCGTCGAGGGTACGGTGCGCAGAGCCGGCGACCGGTTGCGCGTTACGGCCGAACTGACGAGCACATCCGACGGGCTGGTACTCTGGTCGGATACTTACGAGAGTCGAAGCGGCGACGTGTTCGACATACAGGACAGGTTCACCAAATCGATCGTAAGTGCGCTTGCACCCACGCTCGCTGGAAAGAAAGCGAACGTGGCCAGCGAGAGCCGCGGCACGTCCAACCCCAGGGCATACGATCTGTATCTCAAGGGGAGATACTTCTGGAACAAGCGAACCGCCGAAGGCCTGACTCGCGCCGCATCCTACTTTCGGGAAGCCATCGCCCAGGATCCGAATTATGCGCTTGCGTATTCCGGGATGGCGGATGCATACGCAGTGATCGCGGCCTTCGGCACCATGGAACCACGCGAAGCATTCGCGCTCGCGAAGCCGGCAGCGCAGCGCGCGATCGCACTGGACAGTACTCTCGCGGAAGCTCACACAAGCCTCGGCTTCTTGAATCTGTATTACGATCTGGACCCGGTCTCTGCCCGACGTGAACTGGACAGGGCGCTGGCGCTGGATCCCAACTATGCGACGGCTCGGCTCTTCAATGGATGGTGTGAGCTCGTCGAGCGTGGGCCTGCCGAGGCGCTTCGTCAGGTTCGGATGGCCGAGCAGCTCGAGCCACTATCTCCGATCATCAGCACGCGAGTCGGAACCATGCTGACGTACGCTCGACAGTACGACGCAGCGAAGAAGCAACTCGCGAGCGCGCAGGAGCTGGATCCAACGTTCGCACTTGCCGAAGACCAGCTCGCGCGCGTCTACGCCGTTAACGGCGAATACACGCGGTCAATCGAAGCAGCGCGAAAAGCGATGGCGATGGGTTATCTGCATGCGCGCGGGATCCTGGGCTACTCGCTTGCGCGCAGCGGAAAGCGTGCCGAGGCGAAAGCGCACGCGGACACGCTGATTGCCGAAGCCCGGCGACACTATGTCGCGCCGTACGACGTTGCGCTGATCTTCACCGGGCTGGGAGACAGGGATCATGCCTTTGAATGGCTGGCGCGCGCGCTTCCTGCCCGCGATCACGAATTCCTGCATTTGCCGATGGAGCCGTTGATGGAAAGTCTGCGCGGCGATCCACGTTTTGTGCCACTTGCGGCAGCGCGGAAGTAACGGGCGCGGAGACTGATCCTCACAAGCATCCGCCGCACAGAACTCCCGCAAGGAAAAGTCCGCCGTACACGGCGCCAAGTGTTCGGAGCCAGCTGAAACGATGTACCCGCACAAACGCGACGCTGTTCACGGGCACGGCGGTGCGCTGACCGTCCTGCTGCTCGCCGATGACGCTGTCGGCGGTGACGTGGGCGGGGCACCAGGGCTTCGCCAGCTGCAGCTAACCTGCGGCAAAGCGCCGTTCTATTTCCCTCTGGGCTCGAGAACCGAAGCACGGGAATCGAGGCAGAACGCTTCCTGCAGGGGATTGCTGTACAGCAAGCCATGAAGGTGCGCCCGGAGGAAGTCGAATCCCCAACCTTCTGATCCGTAGGCGCAAGGCGTGGCCACACTCCTCCCCGGTGATGTCCGCTAGCCCGGAGACGGCGGTCACGATGGCCGCGAGTCGCGTGCATTTTGCCGCGCTTGACCGACAGTAACTGTAGCAAGACTGTAGCAAGGCGTAGCACTCGGGTGCTCGTTTTTTGTCGAGTTCTAAAAGTCTTCGCTTACCGCCAGCTTGCGGCGGATCGCTTCGGGCGAAAGGAACTGCCTCCTGGTTGAGCCCGGATACGCTATTCTAACCCGTTCGACTGGGACGGAGCATAGGGGCTGACGTGAACTTCGGAGCTGACCCATGATTACGTCGCTGTTCCGCTCGAATGACGTGCACCGAGACAAATACCTTGCGCGCGTCTTTGGCATCGTCAGCGAGCAGATCGTCCGGTTATGGGCGGCACTCCCGGCGGTGCCCTACACCTTTGATCCGGTGCGGCCGACGCTCTTCGCTCCTGGGGAATCGCGTGGGCGGACGCTTGACTTCCTCTTGCGCGACCGGGACAATCGCGTGTTCGTCGCGGAACTCAAGTGCGAGCTCGAGTATCGTGGGTATCGCTACCTGACGCTCACGGACCCGGAGCAACTCACTCATCACGCGAGCAGCAAGGCGGCGTTCCGTCACTTCCTGGCCTTTGCAGCCGCGCCTGACACGTACACTGTTCGATCCGCCGGACACGTCGTGTCGGCGTCAGGCGCGATTCTCATCTGGGGCGACGCGACGCCGGAGGGCCGAGTACAAGTCCGGGCGCGGTATCAGTTTGCCGACGTCCTCACGTTAGCCGACATGATCCGGGATCTACAGGACGTCGGAAGCACGGAGTATCAGGCGTGGCTGTCTGATCGGTGGCACTGGTCGCACGAGCTCTGGCGTGGACTCGGACTGCGCCAGTCGCCCGACGCGCGTGGGCGCGAGACCGTGGACGTGTTGATTGCCCAGCACAAGGCGATTATTGCCGGGCGCTTCGGCGTCGATCCGCAGCTCGTCTCCGTCAGCGTGGGTCCGGATCACAAGAACTGGTGGCGCGTGGTGATCCGATGCGGCGAGTTCTACGCGCAGTTCGGGGCATGGCCGACGATCCTACACCTTCCGCACGCCGCGTTTGCCGGGCTCGTTCACGACAGCCTGCGTGATGAGGAGATCGACGCGATCCTTGAGCGGCTGGAGATCTGCGTTGGGGGAATCGGTGCCGACTACTTCGCGAGCGACGCGGCCGGACGAAGAGCCGACCCAGAACTCAAGCCCGACTTCGACATTCTGATGGTTACCTCATGGCTCGGCGTCGCGCCGGAGCCGCGCGCGTACCGCGAACCGTGAGCATGTCGCGCGTCGTGCGCACGGCCGACGCGAGGATCGCGGCGCTGCGGCCAGTCACCTTTCCGGAGACCAGACAGTGTCAGAGCAAGCTGAGCCCGACGAGACCACGGACCCATACGATCTCGAGCGCTTCGTGCAGGCACAGGAGGGCGATTACGCCCGTGCGCGCTCCGAGCTTCAACGCAGACGGAAGCGCTCGCACTGGATGTGGTACGTCTTCCCACAGCTTCGGGGGCTCGGGCACAGCGCGATGGCCGAGCGCTACGCGATCAGAAGTGCTGCGGACGCCGCGGCGTACCTGCGGCATCCGGTGCTCGGGCCGCGGCTGGTGGCGTGTGCCGAAGCCGTTCTAGCCGCCAAGGGTCGCTCCGCGCGGGAAATCTTCGGCTCACCGGACGACCTGAAGCTGCGGTCCAGCGCGACCCTATTCGCACGCGTTTCAGGGCCCGGATCGGTGTTCCATCAGATCCTAGAGCAATACTTCGACTCGGAGCCGGACCGCATGACACTGGCGCTACTCGGCACGGCGGACGGCAGCGGTGGAGAGTCGTCCCGGGGTTAGCGCGCAGGCGGCGAAGAAATACACCTAAACCGTTTGCCTCGACGGGCCGCACCTGTCTCGCCGTAGAGTGATCCGCTGTGGGACAACACCGAACCACTCGGCGCCTTGCACGCTTGAGAGGACTGCAGCGTATCCAACTTCACTCCGCACCACCTTGTGCTGGGACCGGACATCTGGCGCGGCCGTGCGGCGGAAATTCACACTCGTATCGCTCCAGACCGCGAGCGTGGCTCGATCTCACCGCGCAACCACTCTACTCTGAGGGGACAATTATGGTCTACACCTCGCAGCAGTCGCAGTCCTGCTCCTCGTCGGATGCGTCGGCTAACTGTCCGGGGCGCAGGGCCAGCACCGCGAGGCGTACATTCGGCAGCAGCACACTTCCTCGCCCGACGACGAGCAACCAGTTCCCGGTGCTGAGCGGTACTTCCTCCCCTAATTCTCCGATTCAACTTCACCACCGTCGCGATACTTCGGTCCGGCCATCTTGCGAAGCAACGCGTCCTTTTCAGGTGGGGCAGGGCCTGTACGGCCGAACGGCTTGGGCTCTCCCCAGTTACCACACCGCCTTACAGTCCGCAGTCGAACGGAATGTCGGAAGCCTTTGTTAACAGACTTCGTCGGGATTACCTCGCTGGGGCGGATCGTAGCACAGCAGCCGCGGTACTCGATCAAAGGCCAAGCTGGATCGGGGACTACAACGGTGTTGCACCGTACTCGGCGCTTAACTGTCGCGCGCCGACGGAGTACCGCCGACTGAAGCGTGAAGAGCTGGGGAACGAGCTACTGCAAGATCGACGGGATGGTCAGACGACGAACGTCGCGGGGCCAAAAGAGCGCACTGTGCGCTCCTGAATCTG